>CAMAUB010000028.1 GCA_945861315.1 Chlamydia trachomatis | reverse complement strand
AAGAACTGTCGCTCTTGTGTAAGCATACGATGACGATGAAGATCACGGTAAATCCCAAAATCACCCACAATCTCAAAAGTAAATAGTGCATGCTCTAGAGCACGAGGCGATTTATGTCGCCTGTTCTCTCGCATTGAGGAGGCTGCATCAAAAACTTTTGCAAGCTCGTCTTTAGAAAGACTACGACAAAAAGACTCCAAATCTGAAAGTGAGTGCTTTCCATGACTAAAAAGAAGGGCTGCTGCAACTTTAATCTCTGCATCTGGATCACTGTAAAGCAAACGGACACCCTGCTTAGTTTCATCTTTAGGTAGATGATGATGGGTAGCTATATTTTCAAGCTGCTCTTCCATTGAAGCATAAAAATGAGCATATCCTACATGGTGATGGTGGTGGACTTCTGAACGACGCACAAAAGATGGAATCACTTTGGATAACTCTGTATAAGTCTGTTTTCCAACATCTTGCAATTCTGCTAGGTTTTGGCATTGGAGTTTATGACAAAGAGTCTCCCAAAAACGGCCATTTCCAAAGATACCCATATTCGTCAATGTTCCAGCAGGTAGAAGCCCCCTAAGACAATCCAATACCCGGGCTCTTAGAGCAGCATTGTAAGCAACTTTTGACATCTCTATCTCTTTAGGAAATTGCTTTTCGATTAATTCCGTCATAGGAGGAATGAGTTTTGAGTAGGTTTCAAAAAGCATGTCGCATGTTTTTAAATAGGCATCTTTGTAAGCAGACGCCATCAAAATTGGTTCACGGTAATAGAGATACTCATCATTAACTTTTTGATCAAAATAGATATAGCGTGTTGATTTTTCTAAAGGAGAACCCCCAATCCTACAATCTTGCAGCGCTTTAGCACCGAGCATCGAAATATTTTCAATTGCTAAATGCGCACCACCAAGTTCACCAATTGAATCATCCCCATATCCGTCTAAAATCCTGTCATAAAAATTTTGAGCCTTTTTAATAGCTACCATCTGCTCTTCTAATCCACCTTTATCTCCAACAATGGAGTTAAAGGAGGTTTCTTCCCCGAGAATAAATTCTTTGAGAAGAAGAGACCTAAGCCCCAAGCTCGACCTGGAATAGCGGGAAAATAAAGCTCCCTTAATAACTTCTGGTAAATTCCTTAAAACAAAAATATTGCCAGATGTATTTGTAACAAACCTCTCAAGTACCTTGATCTGTTCTTCTGAAAATTGTTCATCATTTTCCATTTATGCTCTCTCCATGGGAAAGAGCGTGCCACATTTATGTCTGTTGGATCAAGAAAAAAGTGGATGCGACGTGGACGATTAACTTAAAAATTTAATCGACCATAGTTGTGGAAAAACCGTTGATAAGCTCGTTCACATCTTGTCCAATATTTGTTAACAATCTCCCTTGTGTTTATAACACCTCACTTATGTACGATTCACAAACAAGTTGTAAACAACCATTCTAGAGAGAGAAAAGACCCCCCTTATCAACACTTCCACACCATCTGAAGAAGAGGAAAAATATAGTCTTATTTTCTTCTTTCTCGTACTTTGTTAGAGATGTTGATACAACGACCTAGAAGAAACCGAAAGTCAGCAGCCGTCAGAGCTCTTGTCCAAGAAACCCGTCTTCACCCCAGTGACTTTGTTCTCCCTTTATTCATTAAAGAGGGGAAAAAAGAGCCCATTGGAAGTATGCCCGGGATCTACAGACACTCATTAGATTCAGCACTCCATGAAATTGAAAAAGCTATCCAAGCTGGAATTTTGTCTATTGCACTCTTTCCTGTTGTCGATCCTAATCTGAAAAATGAAACTGGTTCTGAATCTGCCAATCCCAATTCCATGCTGCACCAGGCTGTGCGCAGAATTAAGGGGGCCTTCCCTGATCTTTGCGTTATTTCAGATGTCGCCCTTGACCCCTACACAACACATGGTCATGACGGGCTTGTAAACGAGTCTGGTGAGATTGTGAATGACGAGACAGTTAGAGAACTTGTGAAGATGGCTTTAACTCAGGCTGAAGCTGGAGTTGACATGGTAGCCCCAAGTGATATGATGGATGGACGCGTGGGCGCTATTCGAAAAGCATTGGATGCAAATGGTTATACCCACGTCAGCATTCACGCTTATACAGCAAAATACGCCTCTTCTCTTTATGCTCCCTATCGGGATGCTCTTAGCTCTGCCCCCAAATTTGGCAACAAGTTGACCTATCAAATGAATCCAGCAAATGTAAAAGAGGCTCTGCTTGAAGCTATGCTAGATGAGAAGGAAGGGGCTGATATTTTGATGGTTAAGCCGGCTGGATTCTATCTTGATATCATTGCTAAGCTAAAAGAAAAAACCTTGCTTCCCATATCAGCCTTCCAAGTTAGTGGTGAATATGCCCTTATTAAAGCTGCAAGTGAGCGAGGTTGGATTGATGAAGAGCGTGTCATTTTAGAAAGTTTATTAGCAATTAAGCGAGCTGGGGCTGACATGATTTTTACTTATGCCGCTCTACCAGCGGCGCTCTCGATTAATGGTCTCATATAAAGGCTCGCCTGTAAAGCTGTAATAACCCGCATCTCTAAGCCAAGCTGCAATTGCTGTTGAATAGATCTTCTTGCAGCTTTTTCGATATAAAAAGTCGAGCGGGAATTCTAAGCAAACTCCTCGATTATAATATTTAACCCCATGAATAACATCAGCGGCATTTGTAAAAGTCATCCACCCACCAAAGCGAATGCCGTTGTCAAAGTAGCGCATTAATTCAATTCGTCCACCCTTGTCTTGAGCAAGGAATCCTCCGACACTTGCCTTTATAAATAGCTGGTATTGTGGAAAATCTAGATAAGCATTTAAAAAATACTGATCAAAAATGGAGTAAGGGCGCCAAATTTGCTGCCCATTCTTTAGTCGCCGCACTTTGTCTTGAAAGCCAAACCCCCTATACCTTCTCTTTTTTAAAATAGCGCCCTCTATTCCAAGTGCGCAATAAGATTGAGCTGGGTACCAAAGTACCTCCCCAGCAACTCCGCCATAATTGACCTGAAAGTAACCTAAAGAGGAGCGAGTGAAAAACCCCCTCCCTAAATTCCACGCTCTTTGGGCATAAAGATTTGGCCATATGAGTGCGCCCTGATTAATATAACCTGCAATATCAGTTGCAACATTTTGCAGCTTGGAGGGATTATAGAAATCTCCTGTATTGCACTGTTTCATCGTTGAGGCAAATTGATAGTTTGCTTGAGCTTTGTAGAAAATTTTACCAGGTAAAAAACCCTCAGCGAAAAGATTGAGACCTGCCGAATATTTAAATTTTCCGTGCCGATTACCAATAAAAGTATCATAAGAAGGGTATAGTGCAGCCCTCCATAAATCATAGCGTCTAGTATAAAGTTTTTGGGAACTACAGGAGGGGGGAACACTATCTTCCCTTGGTGTCAAAATCTCAAATTCATAAGGATGGATGTGACAATTGATATAGCGCTGTAGTAACATTTTAGAATATGTATACTGTTGACAAGGAATGCCATATGACTCAATTGAGAGAACAACCTCTTCAACATTAGAGGGAAGAAGAGCTGCCAATAGATGCTGTAATCGCTTTCGAGTTTGCTCTTCGTGAATGTATCGACAGTTGTTTACAGTCAACCAAAGCCTTGCTTGTTTTTCATCAAAGTAGACAGCGATAATTTGGAACCCTTGACGTGTGAATGCAAACTGTAAGTGCTCAATTAACACTTTTTCTGGTCGGCTACAACCAAGCGGTTCATGATCTTGTGGAGCAGTGTAAAGCGGTGGATTTTTTGTCTTTGGAAAAAATCCTTCTGATTTTCCAAAGTTATAACTCAGCGTTGCTGAGGCCGACAACGCTTCTCCCCTAATTTGCCCTGCGCAAACCGTAAAGAGGTCTCGATAATTGTATGTCAAGCCAACGTTAATAGGTGAGTGTGTTGTGCGACCATGTGGGTTGGGCTCTCTTTCTGGATTCGTATAATCAATTGGGTCATACTCGGCAATAAGTCCAACTCCTCGAATATAAGGGCGGCAGCTTTGCCACCACGGAAACCAACTTAACCCCCCGAAAAAACCTTTCGATGGACCCTTTGTATAACGACCAGCCCCCCACCCAAAGGAAGTTTCAAGCCCAAGTGCTGTCCAAATTTGAGTTCCTACAAAAAAGTAGGTGGTGAACTTTTTTGATCCTACAAAATCTTCAATACCAAATGCAAAACCAGGATAATTATTCATACTCTCTTCTGGAGTAAGCAAAGCTATTTTAAAGTTCGCCCCCCTATCAGCATAATCTCCGAAACCAAGCGAACTCATTCCTAGATCCTCTACCCCGCGAAAAATACGATAGTTCACAGAAAGTTCTAAACGAGGTAGGGGTTGAACGCGGCCATTCCAATTATAGTAAGGGTAGTGAGAAGCAAATCCAAATCCAGCAAATCCCTCGTCTGTCATGCGTGCTGAGGGAGTGACAAAATAACCAGTGGAAAAAACATAGTTGTAGGTAACAGGGAAGCGCTCACAAAGCTTCTCATCATAGTAGCGCGCAATTTGTAGATCTTGCGAGAGTTGAACAAAGTCTGTCGTTGCAAAAAGCGTTGAAAAAAGAAACAGTATAACTAAAAGATAACGCACCTAGTCAGGATAGTTAAAATCCCAATTCTTTTGAATAACGATGTAATCCAAGTTTTAAGATGTCCATCATTTCAATCTTAGAGGGGCAGATAAATGTTGGAAGAGCTAAATCTTCAGGAGCCACCTCTAATAGTCCAAGTTGCTGCGCAAGTTCATAATCTTCGCTAAGCACTGCCTTGACAAGCTGCATAGTTGGAATGCGCATTGGCATCACTTTGTCATAGACAGAGCCATCGATAAAGGCTCTCTCTTCTCCATGCTGATTCGTATCAAATGGGTAGAGCCTTTTTTTCATAAAACCAGAGATATAGGTTCGTGTGGCTGAAAACTTTCTAAACCCAAAGCGGAAAAAATGAAAAGATTCCCTTTTTGTGCTAATGGGTAAGGCAGAAAAAGCTGTGTGATAAAATCCTAGAAAATCAGAGAGTTCTATTTTTGTTCCAGTTAATGGATCTCCAGAAATTAAGCAGAGCAACTTCTCTTCTAATCGCTTATTTCCAAGTTCATCAATCGGATGACCTGCACGACCTTTCAGATAACACGCCGCTCCTTTTAAAAGACCACTTCCACCAACTCCAATCACCCTTTGTGTAAAATAACGCCCCTTCTCAACTAGTTCACCAATTGTGATCACATCTAGTGTTGAAAGAGTCCAAACACATTCTTGATGATCTCTTATTGGATTGATTTTGTGGATATGCAAAGAGACATTCCCAGCTGGATGGGGCCCTAAAACAGTATGTCTTTCAACATGAGAGGCCTTTATAAAAGATTTGCATACAGACCTTTCATCATAAACAAGATGGATAGTTGCAAGTGATGCTAGAGCTTTCAAACCCGCAGCAAAGCTCTCTTCGTTCCCTGCTACCTGTAACTCTGCTGAGGGAGTGAATGGAGCCGATTCAACAGCTTTTACAAAAATCGTTTTAGGGAGCTTAGAGGGCATTGCAACAAGATTAAAAGGGCGCATGCGTATGTGTGGAAAGCCGCCTGCTTCCATCAGTCGCTTAAGGAGTGTCTCTTGTGTATAATTTTGAAGAGGTGGATGCTGCGTGAATTCTTCTTTATCAGCAACTTCAACAACCATATCTATCAAACGGCGCTTCAATCCTCGTCGAATTTCTGCAACCCTTCCCCCAGCTGGGGAGACAAAAAACATACCTGGAGTGGTTTTACTTTCTACAAGTGGTTGTCCAATCTTAACTTGGTCACCTATATGAACAAGAACCTTAAAACGGATATCATCAAAAGGATCGAGGTTTAAGGCGAGTCGTTTAGGCGTATGTAAAGAGATAACTTCCCCTTCAGGTTTGCCGGCGATAGGAATGTTGAGCCCTTTTTTTATGCGGATCTTCATGCCTGCTACTATAGAAACCTGTGATTAACGGTGCAATCAGCAATTCAAAGCCGAAAGATCCCTCTACATCTGCAGCCAATCTTTTTTCTTTCCTACCCTCTTTTTTTTCTTAACGGCAAACTCTGCCTGTTTGTTCATTGCTGCTAAATCTTCTTTAGGCATCATTGCATAAGCCTTTTCCTTAAACGCATTGCACTCGCGACGCACATTTTCTAAAATATCCCATTGCTCTTTGGTAAAGTTATTCGGATTTAGCGAGTAAGCTTCAATCTCTTCTTTACTCATTCCTGTATCTTGATAGATTTTTTCAGCCTGCTGGTTGAGTTCATCTATCTTCTTTTGAGTCTTGAGTATAACCTCTGCATAATCTACTTCTCCTGTTTCTATTTCAGGCTTAGTTGCTTCTGGATCAAGCTCTATATTATAGAGCCTTAATAGGTCTTCCAGCGACTTTCTCATTTCCTGTTCTAGATCTTCAGCCATCTTCAATCTCCTTTTCTTTGATTATAGAATAAAATTTTTAAATTTTAAAGAGGCTGAGTAAAATCTTTTGTTGCCTTTTTTGATTCAACAGAGTATATTTTCGCATACCTATACATGAAAGGACAATAAAATGAGTTACTTAGAAAAGTTTCAGTTTCTACTGGAAGATGAAAAATTAGCCCCCGTTCTATCCCTTTGGGAAGAGTATTGCATGGGGGATGATGTTGATGGTCAAGAAGTTTTTTATCTCTTGAAAATGATCAAAGAATCTCATTACGCTCCAGCTTTTGGTCACCTGGTAGAAACGGCGGTATCTCTTTGGGAAAAAATTGAGGATGAAGAGATTGCGGATAATGTTCTTAGACTGATCATCGATCTTGAAACAACAAATACTTTAGCCCTTGCAGATCTTGCAACTCACTTTCTTACAACTCATTACAACACTGAAGAAGGCTTTGGTGAAAAGATGCGCATTGTGGGCCTTCGAGGACGACATTCCTTTCAAGGAGCTATTACAAATTATGAACTTCTCTCTCACATGCAAAGGGATGGGTTTGTCTTTCACACAGGTGGGTGGGGAGTTGGCGAAGTGATGGAGTTCTCTCTTCTTCAGGAGCACGCCCTCATTGAATTTGAGGAAGTTGCAGCCCCCAAAGACATCTCTTTTGAGAATGCGTTTAAAAATCTTATCTATCTTCCTCCCACACACTTTTTAGCCAGACGTTTTGGAAATCCAGATGCTCTTGAAAAAGAAGGAAGAGAAGATCCTGTTGAACTTATTCACCTTCTTCTTCGAGATATGGGAAAAAAAACAGCACAAGAGATAAAAGATGAGCTAGGTGAGCTTGTCATACCAGAAGAAGAGTGGTCTAAGTGGTGGCAGAGCACACGCACAAAACTTAAAAAAGATACTATGATCAAATCTCCAAAGTCTTCTAAGGGAGCCTTTGAACTTCGCACTGAAGAGGTCCCTCATGAAGTTCGCTTTAAAGAGGTATTGGCCCAAGCTAAAACAACTGAAGGGGTGATACAAACGGTTTATCACTTTGTACGCGATTTTCAAGAAGTGTTAAAAAATCCAGAGGCTAAACTCCAATTAAAAGAGCGTCTACTAGCAGGGCTTGAAGCAGATGAGGAGCTTTTGGAGGTAGGTTTAGCTCAAAAAATCCAAATTGCTTTTCTCTTAGAAGATATTTTTCCAAGTGAATTTCCTGGAGCAGCAGCTGGCCTCATTCAATCAATTGAAAACCTTGAAGCAGTCATCAGCCTCATTGAAATCTTGGCCTTTAAAAAACGCATGCTTGTCTCTATTCGAAAAGTGCGACCAGATTGGGAGAAAGTTTTTCTCCATCTTCTCTTTATTGTTGGGCAAAATGCACTACGTGACTACATCTTTAAAGAACTTTATCAAAACAGTTCAACAAAAGAGCTTGTGAAAGAAAAGGTCGGCGATCTAATGCATAATATGACGCTCCACATCGAGCCATTTTACTGGTATTTTCAGAAGGTTATAACTGAAGAAGATGTTCCATTTAACGATCTTCAATCAAAACAACGCTTTTTAGAAGCTTACCTGGTTTTACTCCATTATATTGAAGACAATGCAGACTACCGTGATCTTGCAAAGAAAATCTATAACCAACTTGTGGGCAAGCGGTTTGAGATTATTCGCATGCTAATTGAAGGTGCGTCTATTGATTATCTAAAAGAGTTTCTTCTTTTAGCAAGCAAGTGTTTCTCATTTACAAAACACGACCAACGTATTTTGCGCTCTCTTGCGGAAGTTGTTCAACCTTCATTGGCTAGTAAAAAAGAAAAAGTAGTCGACGAGGTGATTTGGACAACAGCGCAAGGGTACAACAAGTTACAAAAGCGAATCCAAGAAATTGGAACCACTGAAATGATTGAGAATGCACGTGAGATTGAAGCTGCGCGTGCACATGGAGATTTGCGAGAAAATTCTGAATACAAATTTGCTCTAGAGCGTCGTTCTCAATTACAAGCAGAACTACAAATGCTCTCTCGTCAACTCAACCATGCACGCATCTTGACCGAGCAAGACATTATTCCTGCACAAGTTTGTCCAGGAGTGATTGTTGCTGTAAAAGACACTACTGGTCAGCAAGTAACTTATACATTACTTGGCCCTTGGGATGCAGATCCTGACCAAAACATCCTCTCGTTTCAGTCAAAATTTGCACAGGCAATGATTGGGTATCAAGAGGGGGAGAGCTTCGACTTCCAAGGAAATAAGTACTCAATAAATTCTATACAAACTTATTCCTTTGAATGATACCTTAGGACTATGAAATTATTAGTCGCTACAACAAATGGTCATAAAATTCGGGAGATAAAAACTTATCTCTCAAAATTGCCCAATTGCGATATCTATTCTCTTCTAGACTTCTCTAAATATATTCCCCCTGAGGAGACAGAGGATTCATTCAAAGAAAATGCCATTTTAAAAGCCAAGCACGCTGCACGTGAACATAAAATGTGGACGTTAGCCGACGATTCAGGCCTTGTTGTTCCTGCATTAAAAGGTGCCCCTGGAGTTTTTTCTGCGCGTTATGCGGGAAAAACTGCAACTGACAAAGATAACCGACAAAAATTACTCAAAGAGATGTCTTTATTAGATGGAATGGCTCGCAACGCTTGCTTTGAATGTTGGCTCGCTCTTGCTTCTCCAGAAGCAGAGATTAAAAAATGCGTCCAAGGAAGCTGTGAAGGAACAATCATTGCTGAAGAAAAGGGGGGACGTGGGTTTGGTTACGATCCACTTTTTAAGAAACATGAATATAGTCAAACATTTGCAGAACTTGATGAGACGATCAAAAGTCAAGTTTCTCATCGTGCCAAAGCCCTTTCCAAACTCATGATCTATTTAGAAAGTATAGTTGATAACTGACTCTCTGTATCAATAGACATCTAATTAGTCGACCCTGAAAAACTTTAATATTCTCTCTGAAAATCTCTTGAAATCAATGGATTTTCAGGTGTAAAATCTGCAAGAAACTAACCTTAACCCCTCTATTTTCTTGTAGATTTATGAATCCAAAAAAACTCAATTTTGATAATGGGCGGCTTTTTGAGCAACGCCTGTGCAAGCTACTCAATTCCCAAAATCCTTTATACAAAATGAGCAAAGCAGTTCCCTGGGAAGATCTTGAAATAGCTCTTAGCCCCTACTTCACAATAAAAGTAGGGGCACCGGCAAAGCCTATCCGACTAGTGAGTGGGTTATTCATGCTCCAGCATTGCTTTGATGTGTCTGATGAAGATGCACTTCAAAACTGGTTAGAAAATCCCTACTGGCAATTCTTCTGTGGTTATGACTATCTTCAATGGGAGTTGCCTCTAGATCCATCATCAATGTCGAGATGGAGAAAGAGGATTGGCCCCCAAGGAGCTGAAGCCATTCTAAGAGCGACAGTAAGAGCGGCGCAGATCACAGGAATAGTAAAACCTGTGAGTTTTAAGCGGGTTATTGCGGATACTACCGTGATGGAAAAGAACATCACCTATCCGAGAGACGTTCACCTTTATTTAAAAAGCTTACAGATGATGGTGCAAATCGCAAAAAAGAAAGGGATCCATCTAAGACAGACCTACACAAGAATTGGGAAAAGACATGCCTACTTCTACTGTCGATATGCACATGCTCGACAAATGAAAAGAGCTCAAAGAGAACTCAAAAAACTACGAACAATCACAGGAAGAGTGCATAGAGAGTTGCAAAAATGGATCGTAGACAAAGAAGAAGAAAAATATTTGCACACCCTTCTAGAGCGGATAGAAAAGATCCTATTGCAGAAACGAAAAGACAAAGAAAAGATCTACAGTCTCCACGAAGACGTAGAATACATCACAAAAGGGAAAGCGCATAAAAAATATGAATTTGGTTGCAAGGTTTCTGTTGTAGTCACTCATAAAGAAGGACTTGTAGTAAGTAGCCAAGCATGTCATGGGAATCCCTATGATGGTCATACCCTCAAAGCAGCTTTAAAGAACACAGAGTCTATAACCGGTCATGAAGTTGAAATGGCCTTCTTAGACAAAGGATATAAAGGTCATAAAATAGAAGATATCAAGGTGTGGATCTCGGGGATGAAAAAAGGAGTAAGTGTCTGGTATAAAAAGCAACTAGCCCGTCGCCAAGCAATAGAGCCACGGATTGGTCACATGAAGAGTGATGGAAAACTCAATCGCAATTATCTTAAGGGCAAACTTGGAGATCAGCTGAATGCCATACTCTGTGGCGTAGGAGAGAACTGCCGAATCGTCTTAAGAGGAATAACGTAAAAGATCCCTCCTCTTTTATAAAAAACAAGAGAAGCAAGGATTCTTCCACCCCAGAAATAGTCCAAAAACAGCCCTTCGACTAACAAAAGGAAAAAAAGCAACAAAATATGAAGCAGAGTGTAGCAAAAGAGGGGGCTAAAGAGGAATTGGATGTGTTAAAAACTGTCAAAAATTGCCTTTTTCAGGGTCGACTAGATACTATGGCGTGCCTGGAAACTATGAAGCGATGAACGATTTTAGACATTTAATAACCTCAGTTTTGGGTTGATTTCTTTGTAAACCAGTTAGATAAATAAAATTTTGATGAAAAAAGACCTCAACTTGGTGTAAAAGCATTTGTTTGCAACACGAATGCTACCAAGAAGAGGTCAAAATGGAAGATTTAACAACTTT
>CAMAUB010000027.1 GCA_945861315.1 Chlamydia trachomatis | reverse complement strand
TGGATGTCACAATCCTTGAACTTCTTCCCTCCATCTTACCTACAGAAGCAAAAAGTATTTCTGATGCCATAGCAAAATCCTTTACGAAGCGTGGAATCAAAATTGAAACCAATGCTGTCATCACCAAAATGGAAAATGATGGAACAACTGTCAGTTTCCATCTCGCTGATGGGCGCACTTTCTTGGCCGATTCAGCTCTTATTTCAGTTGGGCGAAAATATAATACAGACAACGTGGGTTTAGAGCGTGCGGGAGTTATTGTTGAAAAAGATGGCTCAATTCCAACCAACTCGAAGCTAGAAACAAATGTTGCAAATGTCTATGCCATCGGTGATGTCACTGGAAAATGGATTTTAGCGCACGTTGCTTCTCATCAAGGAATGATTGCTGCTGATAATGCAGCAGGACTTGATTCACATATGCATTATAATGCTGTCCCATCAGTTATATTCACTGATCCAGAAATTGGGACCATCGGCTATTCCCTCGAAAGAGCAATTGCAGAGGGATACAATGCTACAATTGGAAAATTCCCATTTCAAGCACTTGGCAAATCTCAAGCTGCAATTGCCACCGAAGGATTTGCTCAAATAGTGATCGAAAAAACGACCGGTCAGATTTTAGGAGCTCAGGTTGTCGGGCACGAAGCTGCTACTTTGATTGCTGAGATGGCTGTTGCTATTGGCAACGAGTTGACTATCCATTCAATTAGCGATACTATTCATGCGCATCCAACCATTGCTGAAGCGTGGATGGAAGCTGCTTTCTTAGCAAGTGATCTACCACTGCATTTACCTGCAAGGAGAGCTTAATGGATCCTTTTGACTCTCGACCAAAAGTGTGCGGCAGAAAACTCAATGTCTTACCCGAAAATCCAGATGTGGAAATAGAAAAAAATGCGGTAGGACTTGGACGCTTCCCTAAATGGCTCCACCGCAAACTTCCTGATTCAAATACGTTATGGGAAACTCAAAAAATTCTTGGGGAGTATCGTCTTCCAACTGTGTGTGAAGAGGCTAAATGTCCCAACTTGCTCGAGTGTTGGTCAAAAAAGACGGCCACCTTTTTAGCGATGGGCACTGCCTGCACACGTGCGTGTGGCTTTTGTGATATTGATTTTGCCGCAAAGCCTGCCCCTCTTCAAGCAGATGAACCAAAAAGATTAGCTAAATCTGTTGCAGCCCTTGGCCTCAAACATGTTGTAATCACAATGGTTGCTCGCGATGATCTTCCTGATGGAGGGGCTGCTCACCTCGTCTCAATCATTGAAGAGGTTCGCAAAGAAAATGATGTGACAATAGAAGTGCTCACTTCAGACTTTTGTGGAAATGAAAAGGCCATCCAAACCGTCCTTGATGCCAAACCTGAAATCTTTAATCACAATATTGAAACAGTTCGTTTTTTGACACCACGCGTGCGTCATAAAGCAACTTACGAACGCACTTTGTCTGTTTTGCGCTACTGTAGTGAGCATGGAAGTGATATTCGTGTTAAATCAGGCTTGATGGTTGGCTTAGGTGAAATGGACGCTCAAGTGAGAGAAACAATAGACGACCTTTATCAAGCTGGATGTAAAATGATCACCATTGGCCACTATCTTCAGCCTAATCGTCATAAACTAAGAGTTAAGTCCTTTGTCACACCCAAACAATTTGATGCCTATGCCGAATATGGGAAGCAGATAGGAGTAGAACACATCTATTCAGGTCCTTTTGTCCGCTCAAGCTATAATGCTGCAGAAGTTTTTGAAGAAATAAAGAGTAACTATAAATGAAGAAAAAAACATTTCGTACCATTTTTGAAGAACTCAATGGAGTACCCCTAGAAATGCCAAATAATCAAAATTTTGACGAAGACAATTTCTCTTTAACAGATGAGATCGATCATTCTATTTTAATGCACAAAGATGCCCATTTTGGGGGAGATTTTGACATAATGATCTCCTACTACGAAGATGATGCGCACGTTGGAATTGACCCAAACTTCGATCTCTCGCGAATCGAATACCTCTACAAAGTTGAAAAAGAGAGTGGTAATAACTTAGCAGCAGCTATGCTCACCGTTTCTGAAATGGAGCAAGTTGCCAGATGTAGAGCAGCCTATACAAAGCTAAAAGAGATCTATGAACTTGATGAAATGGGACAAACAATCCCATACCTTATCTCTGATCTCATTCTCACTGAAGAAGAAGAACCCATTGACGCAATTAATGCGCTCGTACTGCGAGGCGCAAGAGTGGTTCCAGATCTCATTAATATCATCAAATCAGATGAAGCGTATGACCCTCTTTTCCCTGGTTATGGATACGCCCCCTACCTCGCGGCAATCTGCCTTGGAAAGATCAAAGACACAAGCGCCTTACCCGCTCTTTTTGAGATGCTACGTCGTGATGCTATCTTCGATGAAGATGCACTTCTTGATGTCTTTTTAGATTTTGCAGAGCCTGCTAAAAACTATCTTTTAGAACGGTTAACTGGAAGGCCGCTGACAAATGACAATGAGCATGCCGCTTTTGCTCTTTCAGCTTTTAGCTACGACTCGCTTGTCGCTGAAGCAGCCCTTTTTCAGCTACAAAAGGGCGATGTTCAAAAGCGTATTATGCTCTCAAATTATTTGCTTTGCTTATGCGACCCTCTATCAAACTCTCCTCATAAAGAGTCTTTTACTGCTCTGGCGATCGATCCTACTGTCCCTGAAGAAATTCGCTCCCAGATTAAAGATATTGTTCATGATTGGCACTAATACCACTATGTGGTATGTTCACAAGTTATGAGATATCTCCTTTGTTTCTTTATTTTGGCAACGTTGGTTGTTGGTTGTAAAACTGCCACGATTATTGCCAACAACGTGCAAGAGCGAGAGGCTAATGAAATTGTCGTCCTCCTTCAGAGCAGAGGCGTTGATTGTATTAAAGTTCCAGCTCCAATCTCAACAACTGGAGGTGGCGGTGGGCTACAAATGTGGAATATTACTGTTCCCGCCCGCCAAATCACCGAGGCTTTGGCTATTTTAAACCAATCCGGCCTCCCTCGCGTCAAAGGGACAAGTTTACTCGACCTATTTGGAGCTAAAGGACTTGTGCCATCTGAAATGGAAAATAAGATCCGCTATCAAGAGGGACTTTCCGAGCAGCTTGCCATGACTATTCGGAAGATGGATGGAATTATTGATGCAAACGTTCAAATCACGATAAACCAAGATGAAGAGAGCGTAAAAGAGCTAACTGCCTCAGTTTATGTCAAACACCGCGGTATTCTTGACAATCCTAATAGCATCCTGATTACTAAAATCAAAAGACTTATATCATCAGCAGTCCCCGGTTTAACAGCTGATAATGTTTCTGTTGTGACTGACCGCGCGCTTATCTCAGACATTTCAGTTGAGAGTTTGCAGATGGAGGAAGCGCAAGATTTTGTATCTATTTGGGGCGTTGTCGTTACAAAAAGTTCCATAAAACTACTTAGAACTATCTTGTACCTCTTTATTTTCGTACTTTTCATTTTTGCTTGCTTAGTTATTTGGATGATTTGGAAAACATTCCCATTTCTGCAAAAAAATGGGTTTATGACACTTTTCAGCCCAAAACCTTATGAAATACACTCGCTCCCTCATTCATCAGACATAGCTGATGAGGCACACCTAAAAAAAACCAGAGTAGAAGAGGGCGCTTTTGAAGTTAATTCTGAGGGAGAAGACGAGGAGTAACACCATTTCGTACACTCTAGAGGGAATCAGAGGGTTCTTAAATTGATTGCGCAAAATATCAAAACTCAGTTCATGATCAAAGCGCTTTTACATCGTTTTCATGAAGATGATGAAAGCCTTTTAAGATTCTTGCCGCAGAAAATTGCTGATTCAATTAAACAAAAAAGCGAAGTAGCCTCTATTAATTTTTCTTCTGTCCTTTGCGTTAAAAAATGGGTTTTACCCATTCATTATTCCTGGTTTCAATCGCCTCTAGAACAATTACCTAAACAAAGCCTTCCTCTTTTTCTTTCTCTTTTCTCCTCGGGCCAAGCAAAAGGTCTAAGTTCACACTTCAATCTCCCTCCTCCAGAAATAAAACATGGTGGCTTTACACAACTTTTTCTTTCTTTTTATCTGAAAAATATATTTCTACCAGAAGGAGTTCTTCCTCAAGAGCTCATTCCAAAGTCTTCGATGAACATTCTGTTAAAAATCAGTCAAAAGCATCTTCTTTGTTTAGTTGACTTCTTGGGCCTTTTTGATTTAGCTGCTGATTTAAAGCAAATCGTCGACAAACAGCTGATCACACAGATTCATAGCATTTTGACTAAAGAGCAAAATCTTTTTCTTCAAGATTGTAGCAAACGTCCTTCAAAGTGGACCTCTCCTAAACTTGGGCTTACAGGTTGGAATGGCGAGAAAAAAAAACTCGACCAACTACTGCATGGACGAGGATTGATTCGACTAGCCAAGTCCATTGCCCATGAAGAAGCAAGCTATCGGTGGTATTTAGTTCACCGTTTTGATACAAGCAGAGGAAATATGATGTTAAAAGAGTTAAAGCATCCTGCAGATCCCAATTTAATTCCCTTTTTTAAGGGTCAGGTTTTTGATATAGTAAAAAGGTTTAAATGAAATTTTTCGCACTAATTGATCAACATAAATCACTTCACCTAGCTGAAAATAAAAAAGTCATTCCCAAAGATGAGTTTACAACCTTTTTATCTGCAGCTGAATTAATTGAAGAGATCAAAAAAGATGAGATTAAATTTAGACAAGATCTAGAGCAAGAAGCTGCAGAAACAAATAAGAGAAATGAAGAGGCCGGTTTTCAAAATGGCCTTGAGAAATGGAATGAACAACTTTTCTCTCTTGAGAAAGAGTACAAACTTGCTCGAGATGAAATCGCTAATTCCATTGTCCCTCTTGCGATGACTGCAGTGAAAAGACTGATTGGCAAAGAGCTTAAGCAAAATCCAGAAACCGTTGTTGATATTGTCTCAACAGCGCTACGCCCTGTCTCACAACACCGAAAAATCACAATCTATGTGAGCAAACACGACTACGATCTTCTTGAAGAGAATCGACCACGTATCCGAGAAATTTTTGAATATCTCGAATCCCTTTCCATAACTGTTAGAGATGATGTTGCCAAAGGAGGCTGCATCATTGAGACGGAAGCTGGCATTATCAATGCTCAACTTGACAGCCAAATGGATGCACTACAAGGAGCTTTTCAAACCTTTTTTGATAATAGGGAAAGTTCATGATCCTAAAAACGGCAGTTCGAGATGGCAAAGTGATGCAAGATTTTGAGTTAGAATCGCTTAAAACAGTGGACGCACATTCCCAAATGGTGAAGGGGGCCACTGTCTTAAGCGATTCTGGCTCAAAAGATTGCGTCAATCTGCCCTCTCCAACTGCCGTTTTTAGGATGATACGCTGGCTTCTCATCTTTGTTTCAGTTTTTGCACCTCTAACTTCTGCATTTGCACAGAGCCCTGAATCTGATAAAGCAAAAAGCCTCCTCTTACGAACTGCGCCCCATCTTCCCGATGAGTCAATCTTAACTCCTGAGGGAGATACTGGATTTGGCTATCCCGACTTGACCACACAAGCTGTCGTCCTCATCCTACTTGCTCTTTCACCTTTTATCATCATGCTACTCACCTCATTTATGAAAATGGTGATCACTCTAGCCCTTCTTAGAAGCGCTCTTGGAACACAACAAACTCCACCCAACCAAGTGCTTAATGGAATTGCCCTAATCATGACAATCTATGTCATGTATCCAACAGGACTACAGATGTATCACCGCGCAGAACATATCATCAACGGAGGAATGCCAAAAAAACTCTTCTCCTCCGACTCAGCTGCAGTTGTTATTGATATTTTAGAAGAAGTAAAAGGACCTTTTAAAGACTTTTTAGTTCGTAACACGACGAAAAAACATATAGACGGCTTTCTAAAAATTGCTATGAAAACATTCCCCGAAGAGGTGCTTCCGAGCTTAAAAGCAGATGACTTTATCATTGTCATCCCCGCTTTTATTACCTCTCAGCTCAAATCTGCGTTTGAAATTGGAGTCTTGATCTATCTCCCGTTTTTTGTCATCGATATTGTGACGTCTAATATCTTGCTTGCAATGCAGATGATGATGCTCTCCCCACTTTCAATTGCGCTACCACTTAAGTTGCTCTTGATTGTGATGATCAATGGTTGGACAGTTATTGTTGAAGGATTAATATTAAGTTATAATTGATATGGATATATTAGCAGCCACATTTAAAGGAGCTATTTTTGAAAACGTCTATGAGGCGCTACTTTTGATTTTAATTATTTCAGGGCCTCCAATTATTATAGCTTCCATTATTGGGCTTTTTGTAGCGATCATTCAAGCTGCTACACAAATTCAGGAACAAACATTTGCATTTGCCATCAAAATGGTTGCTGTGATTGCAACAATCTTACTTATGGGTGGATGGCTTTCAGCAATGGTTCTTCAATTTGCTTCAGGAATCTTTAACAACTTTCACAAGTATAAACCGTGACAGATGTCCCAGCAGACACCTATCTTTCATTTGTTGTTTCTCGACCACTTTTTGAGGTTTGGAACCTTTTCCTTTTAGCTATGGCACGCATTGTTCCGATCGTTGCAATTTCCCCATTTTTTGGAGGAAAAGCTCTTTCTGATCCCTTAAAAATGGGATTTGGTGTTGCCTTAAGCATTATTTTTCTCCCTTTTCTGATCACCCACTCAAAAGGGACAATTATTACAAACTACTCCTTCATTTTCATGCTCGTGAAGGAAGTGTTTATTGGAGCTCTTTTAGGATACTTAATTTCCATTCCCTACTACATTGCTCAATCTACCGGCTCACTTATTGACCACCAAAGAGGAGCACAAAGTTTACAAGTCTCTGACCCAATGACCTCAGCCCAAACCTCGCCTATAGGAACACTATTGGCCAATATCATGCTTGTTATTTTCTATTCCACAGGGGGAGTTCTTGTTGTTTTTGAGGCTGTTTTTCAATCCTACACCCTTATTCCCGCAGATAGTTTTCTTAATCCCGATTTCTTCACAATCACACGTCCACTTTGGACCACAGTGATTGATTTAGCTCACACTGTTATGAGACTAACTGTACAACTTTCTGCTCCAGCCCTTCTGATCCTCCTTCTATCGGATGTTTTCCTCGGCGTTGCCAATCGAATGGCTCCTCAAGTGCAGGTCACATTCCTACTCTACTCCCTCAAATCCTTTATGGGTATAGCCATAATGTGGCTCGGTTGGTGGCTTATCATTAAACAATTCAACGTTGAACTGCTCTCTTGGTACAAGCTCTTCAAAAAAGTCGTCTTAAGCTTTTAAAAACCGAATTTCTTTCGAAATTAAACTTACTATTCTTTCCGTAATTGCGAAGAACGTCAATTAGCCACAATCTTATAAATTTTTTTAACCACAGAGAACACAAAGTTCACAGAGAAAAAATCTCCTTTCGCTGTGAGCTTTGTGTTCTCTGTGGTTAAAAATTTTACGTAGTTCATTTTAATAGTGCCTAGCTCAAAATGAGAAATTTGGGCTAGGATGAGTATATGAAACTCTCACTCTTTTTTTTTGTCTAATGACCTTTTCTCAAGCTGAAGCCAGAACTATGATTCTGTGTCATGGCTATGGCGGCAATGCTCAAATTGAGCAGGCCGTTAAGAGCTCTGGCATTGTCAATGCACGGCTTGTCAGCTTTAATTTCCCCGATCATGATTTGAAAGAAAGAGGACTTTTACCAGAGGAAATGACCTTTGGGACACTTAATGAGCTCCTACCCGCTTTTGAAGTGTTGAAGAGAGAGGTCATTGATGGGAAGCTTGATGCGATCGACCTTTATGGCTTTTCAGCTGGCGGTGGTGTTGTTGTCAATCTTATTGCGATTTTGAATACAGGACGCTTTAAAAGTGAGCTGAGTGAGATTGGGATTGGTGATGAACAAAGAGAACTGCTGCTTTGTGCCATACAAAAAGGAGTTGTCATCTTAGATGTCCCATTGAAATCAGTTGAAGAAATCGTGGCCTTTAGGGGGGCCTCACCTGAGTCTGATGTTCTTGTTCAAAACTACCAAAAAAATTGTTTAAGACCAATTGATTCACTCTATTGTTTAGATGGTTTGAAATTGAATGTAGTACTCAATTTTCAAGAAAATGATGAGATTCTTTCAAATCGGGATGATCAGCTCTATATTGAAAGATTGAAATGGGCAAATCGATGTGGAACAACAACAGTTATTATTGGTAATGATGGAGGACATCTTTTTCCTCATAACTCACTTTGGAAAGCTTATTCCTATCAAATAAAATAATTACTTTATCTAATTTTCGTTTTTATCGTTGTTTTTTTTAAACAACTACGCTATTCTATTCTAGATTATATAGTATAAGTTATGCGTTGGATACCTTTTGTTAATTTACTGCTCATTGCTCTAATTGCCTTAACAGCTTTGGGGATCGTCTTTTATGTTAATAAGGAAGAGTCTCACTTCGAGGCAATGCCTCCTCTACCTGAGGCAACATTTCCAAAAAATTCTTTTCAATCGCCAGGCTTAGAAACGATTGCTACAGGCCCTTTTGCTTTGAATTGGGTTGCCCCGCACATGTCATTGCCAAATTTGCAGTCTGAAATGATCTACCACGGCACCTCAGAGCGTCCTGATTTTACTTCAACACGCCCTCTATTCCACCTCTCTGTAGGTGGTTCAGATCAAATTTTTGCTGTAGAAGCTGGTCGCCCTTTCTATCTTTCATATCAAGGAATTATTCACCATAAGGGTGAAGGGGGCAATTATGTGTACAGCCCTTACAGAACTGCGCTATGGCTAGAGATGTATCCTCAAATGGGGGGCAAAAAGCTCGATGTCACAGTTCATATGCTTGATGAGAACGGGATGTCTGTTTTGGAACCTGCACACTTTATGCAGTTCACACTTGCAGCCTGCCCACTGCCAAAAGAGAAGACAGCTGGATGGGAGCTAGGTGAGTTTAGAGTCGACTCTACACTGTTGATTCGCCAAAAAGCGCGCTGGGTTGGAAATGACCGTTTCTTGCAAGAACATGGTGGGAATGAATTTGAGTTTTCAAAAGATCGCGAGCGCATTGATTTTTCTACTTCTGATCTAGTGTATAGTTGTTTTGTCAAAGGTGGTGATTTTCTCATTTGGAATGATGGACGTTGGAAAATGCCCAAACCAGGAGAAACAACACTTGGGCAGCCTCTTCTTGTGGTAAAAAAAGTTGAAGAGAAGGTGGTTGTTTTTGAACTTTGGGATTCTGAGGGGAGAGGGAAGACTGCGCTCAACTTGATTCGAGCAAAAGATCTAGGTGGCATGCCCAATCTCGACCAAGAATTTAGATTTGTGGGAGCTAAGACTTGGGCTCAGTTTATTGTCGAAAGTCATGGCGAGCGCTTTGTCTTAAGACCACATGATTGGATTGTCTTAACAACTGATGGGTGGGTCAAGCTTGATTCCCCTGAAAAAATCGATGACTATGTCACACAAAAAATTGTAGGCCCTCTTCTTATTTTGGATAAGATGAGCAAACAAAACGGCAAGCAAATGCTTCTTGGGCATTTGTTTAACTCCTCTCGTACTGAAATGCAACCGATTGAATTAACTGCTATTTCGAATTCTTCTTTAGCTAACTCTGTGCCATTCTATTTTAAACCGGATTCAATGGATGATAACTAATGAGAAAAAAAACCCTTCCAACTATTTTATCTGTACTTCTTACTCTCCCTATCTTCGCACAAACAATTGCAGAAAAGAAAGAGGGCTTTGCTAAACCTAGCAATGAGTATAGCGGAGAGGTCTTTAATGAGCTTCGACTAGTTAATGAGACACTTGAAGAGAAGCATTTTGAGTTGCGCGCCCTTTATGAAAAAGCAGCTCATCTCTATGAGAAAAAAGTTTCTGAAGAGACATTTCTTCCCCTTATTCATCAAATAAAAATCTTGAAAGGCGAGATTGATGAAATTCAAGAGATGTGGAGAAAAGAGGCTACTTCAATGGGTCAAACCGATGAATATTCTCTTTGGCACCAGCCTGATACGACACTTTTTCAGCTTGTGATGGATTACGGATCTGGCGACTTTGTCTACTTTGTCCCCCCTGAGATTGGATCATTGCACTTTAGCCTTCAGTCAAGTCTTCCAATTCCACGTGAGTCATGGAGTGAGTGCCTTGAGTTGATTTTAGCGCAGTATGGCGTCGGCATTAAATCTCTTAACCCATACCTCAAAGAGCTCTACTTCTATCAAAATGACCTCTCCAGTGTAAAAATGATCACCGATAAAGTGAATGATCTCGATCTTCTGCCAGTTGAAGCGCGCGTTTGCTATTTACTCACTCCAGAATCTGCTGATCCTCGCTCCTCTTTATCGCTTTTACAACGTTTTTGTAATTTTTCTACGACATCAATAGACATGATTGCAGGAAAGATATTTATCACAGGCCCGGTCTCTTCAATTCAAGAACTCTTGAAGCTCTACACATTTGTTAAGAAAGGAGATGGGTTACAAGAATTTCAAGTTGTCCGCCTCTCAAAAGTGAATGCAAAAGAGATGGAGACCATCCTAAATGCTGCTTTTCATGAAGGGAAGTCATTTTCTGATGAAGGGGCAACACTGCGTGTGATTCCCCTAGAAGCTCTCTCTTCTTCTCTTTTTTTAGTTGGAACTAGAGATGAGGTGAAAAAGGCGACAAAACTCATTGCAGATGTCGAGAGTAATATTGAAGATCCGCAAGAGAAGACCGTCTTCTGGTACGCAGCTAAACACTCTGACGCCGAGGAGTTAGCTTCTGTCTTAGCACGTGTTTACGATCTTCTCACCAATCAAACAAGAGCCCAAGCTTCAACTGGTGGAGTTGAAAAAGAAAAAACAGATACAGCCGTCAAGAGTGAAAAAGAAAAAGCGGATGCTGATGCAAAAATAAATAAGCTCATTATCTCAGCAGCAAAAGTTCAGCCAGGAGATAAGAAAGCTCGTCAACATAAGACCGCCGATGGACAAAATAATTTTGTAGTCGACCCAAAAACAGGCGCTATCATCATGGTTGTTGAGCAAGAGGCTCTTCCAAAAATCAAAGAACTTTTGAAAAAACTCGATGTACCTAAAAAAATGGTGCAAATCGAAGTTCTTCTATTTGAAAAAAAGATGACCAACAACAATAACATTGGTCTAAATCTTCTTAAAATTGGTTCCAAAGCACTAAATGAACATGGAACAAGCCTTCTACTCGGCGGAGCAACTGGTGGCGCCTCTGGTATCCTAGAGTTTTTCTT
>CAMAUB010000026.1 GCA_945861315.1 Chlamydia trachomatis | reverse complement strand
AGTCGTGGGCCTCTTTGGCTCCCCTTTTGGATACGCGTCGTTATATTGAGTCAATTGTGGCTGGATTGAAGGTGCCAGCACATCCTGACTTTCGCATCTGTGTGACAATGAATGATGATGCTTCAACATTTGAAGTTCCTGAGTATATCCATAGTCGTTTACAACCACAAATTTTTCTTGACTTCCCAGAAGCTGAAGAGGAGAAACGAATTTTACAAGAGAATCTTCCTTTTGTAAAAGAGGAGATCCTCAACTATGTGGTGAATTTTTTGCAAAGAGCACATTTTGAGCAAAAGAGTTACACGGTACGCGATGGAATCAACATTGCAAGATATGCAGCCAAGCGGATTGCAAGCCTCGGAGATAAGGGGGAGTTTGAAGCGCTTCTTCGCCAAGCAATTTTAATGACACTTGGAGAAGAGGCTCTTGCTCACACATTCTAATATCCATGCACTTGCAATACTCCACTATAAAATGGAAACGGCAATGGTGGCTAAGCTCGCTTTTAAGCAAATAAAGCCCGATTGTGTCGCTGTGGAGCTTCCCGAAGCTTTGGAAGCGACCTTTCTAAGAGCAACTGCTAGACTTCCTGATATCTCCATTCTATCTACTGAAGAGCTCTACTACATGGTTGAGCCGTGTGACGCCTGCTTTGAGGCACTTAGATCAGCACAAGAGTGTGGCGCTTATGCTTATTGCATTGACTTGGCTGTTCACGGTTATCCAGAAATGAGAGAGCCTATTGCTGATCCCTATTCAATTGTCCACATTGGATTTGATGCTTACTATAATGCTTATCTAAGAAATCTTCCTCAAAAACTTGCACTTGATGACCAAAGGGAGCTGTACATGGCTCGCCGTTTAAAAGAGCTCTCTTTGCAACATGAGCGCGTTTTTTTTGTTGGGGGCTTTTTTCATGTTCATCGCATCATGGAGCTTGTCAAAAGAGAGTCTTTTCACAAGATCTCTTTCGAAAAAAGAGATGCAACGCTTGCAACATTGACAGAAAAAGCGTGTAGAGAAGCGATGGCAGAGTGCGGCTATTTTACATTGGCTTATGAACAGTGGAGGCAGGCTCCTGCAGAACTGCTTGATCGACAACAACTGATCTATACCCTCTACAAGGAGGCAGCAACACTCCCTTTTCCTAGCTACAATCTTCGTAATATGATGAAGTTTGTGCGTAACTATGCGTTGATAGGCGGTAGGCTTATGCCTGATCTTTATGAGATTCTCATGGGTGCTAGGGGATGTGTTAATCATAGCTATGCTCGTGATGTTTGGGAGCTGGCAACGAACTGCCCATTTTTGAAAAACATCGACAATCTCCCTCAACTTGACCTTACTGCTGAGCAGATTTGGGGAGCATCAAGGCAGTTAAAGTTTAAACTGAAAAAAAAGACAAAAAAAGGAGAGCATTTTTTCTTTAATCCCTCTTCCTTTAGCATCTGTTCTCACCCTCCAGAAGATTTGATTATTGAAAATTTTGGTGATTTTTTGAAGAAAAAAGGCAGTAGGATTCAGTCTGATCAGATGGCGCACACAATACCATTTACAACAAGTCTAGAAGATGGCATTGATACACGCGACACAATTCGCCACTGGTTTGAACATAAACTCTATGTCAAAGTGCGTGGACGGATAAAAGAGCCTTCAAGCAGTGTTGTCATTATTTTCGATGAAGATGAGGAGGAACGTTTTTTTTGGAAGACCACATGGCTAGGTGAGCATGATCAAGAGTCAGATATGGCATTTTATGCCACACCTATGAATGAAAATATTGTTGGCCCAGGCATTTGTCGCTGTGAATATGGAGGATTAATGCTCACCTCCCCTCCTGGGCGTCTCTACAATATCTGGAGTGATAAAGACTACTTTGGATGTCACAGTAAGGCTGAGGTTCTTCTCATGGCTGCTATCGAATATGCAACAGATCCTGTTGTTGTCTATGTTGCCAACAAACCTCCATCCATCCGCTTAAAGGGATTTGCCTCTCGATTTGGGCGAAAGCTAACCTATCTTCCAATTGGCCAGCTCTCCCCTATTATGCTCAAGAGAATCCGTTTTTTTCATGTCCTGGATGGACGTGACAAAAGAGAAATCGCAGGTGATTTTATAATCGATTGAGTTTAGAGTATCAGCTATGAATAAACGCCCCCTTATTTTATTGACAAATGATGATGGAATCTATGCCCCAGGCATCTATTATCTTTGGAAAGCTCTGCATAAAGCAGATTTTGCCGATCTAGCGATCATCGCTCCACCCTCAGAGCGATCTGGATCTGGTGTTGCCGTCACATGGGATCGCCCTATCCATGTTCAAGAAGTTAATTGGGAAATGCAAACGCCCGCTTGGAGCGTTGATGGAACGCCTGCTGACTGCGTCAAGATAGGAGAGAGGATGATTTTGAAAAAGCAGCCCGACTTTGTCATCTCAGGAATCAATGCTGGCTCAAATGCAGGGCGAAATGTCCTCTATTCAGGAACTGTTGGTGCTGTCATTGAAGCCACGCTACGAGGTATCCCAGGAGTTGCCTTTTCCTGTGAAAATGGACAAAATCCAAATTTTCACGTTGCTGAAAAATATATTGAACAAGTGATGATCTATGTCTTTGAACACCCATTTCCAGCTGGTAGTTTTCTTAACATCAATTTCCCCCATGTCGCCCAAGATGAAGTGAAAGGTTTTCGCCTTACCCGCCAAGGAAAGGGTCGATGGACCGAAAATCCCTATCTTCACTTAGAGAGCACCGCTGGCTCAAGTTATTGGATGGGAGGAAAACCAGAGGAGCTTGAAGAAGAAGATAACTGCGATATTGCTTATTTAAAAAAGGGGTATATGACAGCCGTTCCTATTCAGGTTATTGATCTTACGAATCATAAAGAGCTGGTCGCAAGAAAAAATACCTTTGAATCTTTTTTTTTAAAGAAGAACTAGTTGTAAGAAATTCTTAGTCGAGTTATGCTGCTCAATCTTCATGAGAGGGCGTATAGCTCAGCGGTAGAGCATCTGTCTTACACACAGGCGGTCATAGGTTCGATCCCTTTTGCGCCCATCGATCATGCGGGAGTAGTTCAATTGGTTAGAGCACCGCCCTGTCACGGCGGAAGTTGCGGGTTCGAGCCCCGTCTCCCGCGAACTACAAACACTTTTAGTAAAGTGTTGTAGCCTTTTTTCCTTTATCCCCTTTTAAGTACAAGGGTAGTCTATGCACTCATCCTCAGCATCACAATATCGTTTCGGTAAATACTACCTTAAAACCTTTTTTTGGATGATTATAGGCAGTTTTTTAGACGCTTTGGCAATCGAGGCAATCCTCGTTCCAAATGAGCTCGTCGACGGCGGTATTGTTGGAGTATCGATGATGGCCGCACATTTGACCAAATCACACCTTTTGCCCTACTATCTTGTCATCTTCAACCTCCCTTTTGTACTTCTAGCCTTTAAGCAGATTGGAAAGCACTTTGTCATCCAAATGTTAACTGCTCTTTGCCTTTTTGCTATCTGGCTTCTCCTCTTCTTTTGGCTCCCTTATTGGTTTCATTTTGAACATTTTACATTTGAAGCCAATGACCTTGAGGTCATTGTTCTTGGTGGATTTGTACTTGGGCTTGGCTCTGGAATAATCATTAGAAGTGGTGGATCGACAGATGGTACCGAGATCATGGGAATCATCATCAACCGCAAGCGTGGTTTTTCTGTAGGCCAGGTCATCTTAGCTTCCAATATTCTTATCTTTATTCTAGCTGGATTTGTCTACAAAAACTGGCACACAGCCTTTCTCTCCCTCATGACCTATGTCGTCGCAACTAGGGTGATGGATATGGTCATTGTTGGTTTTGAAGACACAAAATCCGTCATGATTATCTCTGCAAACCCACAACATCTTGCTGAAATTTTGATGGAAGAGCTAGGCGTTGGACTCACAGTGATGTATGGACGAGGTGGTTATACAGGCGATACGCGTGAAATTCTCTATATTGTTGTCGAACGTCTACAATTAGCTGAGCTCAAGGAGATCATTCATAGAGAAGATCCTGAAGCCTTTATTGCCATTGAAAACCTACATGAGGTGATCAATGGGAAACAAGGGGCTCCTCGTGCCGCCATCGCGGATAAAGCGAGTGGTCCATCTTAAGAGCATCTAGAACTTTACCGACAATAAAATTTTCTACATCCTCTATTGTCTGAGGATTGGTATACCAAGCAGGCATGGGAGGAACAATGGTAGCTCCCCTCTTTGTTAGTTTAAGCAAATTTTCAAGATGAATCTCCGCTAAAGGAGACTCTCTTGGAACAATAATCAAAGGACGACGCTCTTTTAAAGTCACATCAGCTGCACGCCTAAGACAATTGTCTCCAAGCCCCATTGCTATAGCTGCCACAGTTGTCATACTGCAGGGAATAATTACCATCCCAACTGTCGGATACGAGCCACTGGCAATACCAGCCCCTAGATCATTGATCGCATGCAGCTTCACCTTTTTCGACAGTGAATCAACAAAGCGCTTAGCCGTTGCATATTCACGCCCCATCTCAAGACTTGCCGTATAAAGAGCACTTGGCGTCATAACAAGATCTACTTCACACTCAACAACTGAGATCAGTCGATGTGCCAAGACAATACCTGAGGCTCCTGAAACTCCAACAACTAAGCGGCCCATACAACCCCTATGAAGAAAAAGAGAAGAGTTAAAAGAGAGGCAGACACATTGCACTTGAAAAACAGCGGTGTTAGCCTTGCAACCTCAGTTGGCTGATATGCTAACTGAGCTACTTTTCCATGAAAATCCAAAAAGAGCAGAGTCACTAAAATGGGTGCCACAAGATAGATCATATGCAGCCCAGATTTATAACCAGCAATCACGAGCATTACCACACAAAGCGCATGAAGAAGTTGAGCAATGCGCAAACTCTTTTTTATCCCAAACCGTGTTGGTATGCTATGTAGATGATGCCTCTTGTCAAAAAAGAAATCTTGAATTGCCCAAACAATGTCATTTCCAGCAATCGATAAAGAGGCTGCTGCACCTAAAAAGAGAGGGCCAATAGTAAACTTTCCACACACAGCAATGGAAGCCATTAAGGGGCCAAGCAAATGAATCGATCCCAAAACCAAATGGCAGAAAGAAGTAAAACGTTTTGTATATGAGTAGAGATAGATCAATGCCGCAGCAAGCGGTGAGAGCCAAAAGCATAGCGCATTGATCTGAGAGCAGATCAGAATAAATGTAGCAAGAGAGCCCCAAGCAATTAGGCGCGCTTGCACAGCGGTTGCACGTCCAGATGGCAATGCTCGCTCACTTGTTCGCGGATTTTTGGCATCAATTGCTCTATCAATCAATTGATTGAACGCCATACCTGAGATGCGTGCTGTCAAAAATGCAGGCAAAATCCATAAACAGCGCAAAAAATCACTCGTTCCAAGCGTTAGAAGAAAATCAAAATTTGCCAGTGGAAGCAAAGCTCCCACAAGAATAAATGGAAGACCGAAGAGTGTCATTTCAAAGCGAGTTAGGTCAACAAATGTTGATAGGCTCAATTTTTGTTTTTGCATTTTATCCAATCCTTGCATTAATAAAGGGTAACTATAGCATAACCATGACGAAACATAAACTACATTTTGACTCCTGGAAGATCTTCCGAATTATTTCGGAATTTGTTGACGGCTTTGAGACCATGACCGACATTGGCCCCTCTGTCTCTATCTTTGGTTCTGCCCGCATACAAAAAGACCATCCCTACTACGCCCTAACCGAAACTGTCGCCAAAAAAATTGCTGAAAAAGGCATTGGCATTATTACGGGAGGAGGCCCAGGTCTGATGGAGGCAGCAAATAAGGGTGCCCAAGCTGGAAAAGCTCCTTCCTGCGGCATCAGCATAGAGCTGCCCTTTGAAGACGATGCAAATCCCTTTATCGACAGAAAATATCTTCTACATCTTCGCTACTTTTTCATCCGTAAAGTACTTTTTATTCGCTATGCTCAAGCATGTATTTTTATGCCAGGTGGCCTTGGAACACTAGACGAACTCTTTGAAACCATGACACTTATTCAAACAAAAAAAATCAAACGCTTCCCTATCTTTCTAATCGGAACATCGCATTGGGAGGGGCTTATGGAATGGATAAGGAATAAACTTCTCAAAGAGAAATTTATCACACAGTCTGATGTTGATGAACTAATCATTACTGATGATCCCGACCTTGTAGCTAATACCATCGAAGCTCATTACAAAAAACATGGTGGTGAGCCCGCTTTCGACCTCGACTCTCAATAGTTATATCCAAACAACAAAAAAATATGACTTGTAAAAATTCAATACTTTAGTGCATCTTCTTTGGCCATATGAGTACAACGACATTTTTTCTACAAAAAGAACCACCTGAATTTTTGCGAGCACAAACTCTTGAAGTCTTCGCCTCTTTAGACCTGGCACAACGCAATTGTGTTTATGGCAAAGTATATGAGCTTGCCAAAATGGAAGATGCACGCATTCATGGTTATCAATGGGGTCAAGTTCATGTTTTGGACGATATACCACGTCTAAATGTTGCTCTTCACCGCCTAGGCTTCTTTGCTCGCGGAAATGTTGTAAAAACAGAATACCATGGCCGCGGAGCCGGCGTCTCCTACTTCAACCTTGCTGAACGCACCTCAGAATTTGCCCAAGGACGCATTGGCTATATCAATGGAGAGTCTTGCACCATAGAGGAAGCTGGTAGTGATACAGCGAGACTATCCAGCCTCTTTGGAGAAAATTTGCGCATCTACTGTGTACACCACTCTCGCACATCAGATGAACCAACTGCTTTTTCAGTGGCCTATGTCATAACAGAAAGGGGAAGGACCTACTCTAAAACATCTTGCCTAGCTGCGCAACAGATGATCGATTACCTTGATGCAAACCCTGGTAAGAAATTTCTGCAGACCGCGCATAAAGAAGGAGCCGTTCATACTCTTGCAGCACTTCGATTGATCCAAGAGCATCGTCCTGAGCTGTTTCCACGCATCCGTGTTCTTCTTTTTGCCCCTTTAATCTGTATTAATTGGTCATGTTTTGCAACAACAGGACTTCAAGTTATCAACCTCCATATCTTCGATAGAGATAGTGTTAAAACAGTTGGCTACCATGCAATTCCTTTAATTCGGCGTACCACTACTTCTGGCTCATACTTACCGCTTAGCTCTGCTCTTCCCTCTACAGCCTTTCCTGAATTTCTTATGGAAGCAGGTGTTAAATACGTCGACCAGTTCAAAATTAGTGGCGCTTTATACGATTCCTAATTTGAAAAAAAAGACAACTAGGCTATCATGTTTGTTCCCGCTCGGATGGTGGAATGGTAGACACTAGGGACTTAAAATCCCTTGGGAGCAATCCCGTGCAGGTTCGAGTCCTGTTCCGAGCATCTAGGCTTTTTTTAATTTTTAATGTAGTGCCCTGAAAATCTTCAAATCATTGAAAATCAGGATTATAGTCGATTAAGTCCGGATTTAATCGACTATATGCACTATTGAGATACCAGCTTCTTCCATTTCCTTGAAAACTGACTTATTTGGACCAATCCCTCGACACGCAGCGGCAATAACACGTGTCATAAAGCCATTTGTGACAGCATCTAGGGCCGTAGCCTTGACACAAAACTCCGTTGCTAAACCAACAATATCTAATTCCTGAACACCTGCTTGCCGAAGAAACTGCAGCAAACCTGGAGATTTAAAAGCGCTATACGCCTCACATGTTGTTTCATACCCTTTGGTAAAAGTTGCCTTAATCTTCTCAGTATTGAGCTCTTTTGGAAAGTCAGCACCTGGTGTGCCTTGAACACAGTGAGGGGGCCAATCTTTGTCAAAACTACAGTGGTCAATTGGATGCCAATCTTTACTGGCAATGACAAGCTCGTAGTTTTTCTGGAGTGCATTGATGATGGAGATGATCTCATCTCCCTTGGGAACTGGAAGGGCTCCGCCTGGAAGGAAGTCTTGTTGAAGATCCACGATTAGCAGAGCTCTCATTTAGTGGTCTTTTCTTTGATTTGTTTGACAAGTTTGAGTTTGCTTTGGTAGAGAGAACTCTCCATTCCAACTGGATAAAGATGAGGATTGTAGAATCGTTTGATACTAGCGTCGAATAAAGAGAGTTGTGCTTTGGCATATGCTCTGATTTGGTCAAGGGGTGGGGAGGTGTAGACGGCTTTTCCGTCACGGAAGATGGGCACAAGAAGATCTTGAGATGATAATTTTGGGTCGAGTTTTCGATAACGGGTGGGATCTAGAGGATCAACAATCTTATAACCATCTGATAAGTCAGTGTGGATATCATAGATAGCATCAGCAACGTAGCCGTGAATAGGATCGCGGTAGCGTCTCACCTGCAAGATGCCCGGATCAGAGATTTTGGTCATCTGTTCAGAAAATTTGAGTCTATGTTTCCAAGTAGTTTCTCCCTTCTTCTTGATTGCTGAGAGTTTGTAAACACCATCAAGCGCTGATTGAGATTGTCCGGTAACAAGGTGTGTGCCAACGCCCCAAAGAGTGACTTTTGCTCCTTGTTGCTTGAGATCTGCAATGAGCATTTCATTTAGCTCATTGCTCACTAAGATGTGCGTATCGCAAAAGCCGGCATCATCAAGAAGTTTGCGTGCTTGATTACTAAGAAAGTTAAGATCACCAGAGTCGAGGCGAATACCAAGAAGCGAGCGTCCCTGCTTTTTCAACCACTTGCCAACTTTAATGGCATTTTTTACCCCCTTAATTGTGTCATAGGTATCGACAAGAAAAACAACATTGTGGGGCATCGCTTCTGCATACGCCTGGAAAGATTCTAATTCTGTTTCAAAAGCCATCACCCAGCTATGGGCGTGCGTTCCTTTTACGGGAATGTTAAAGAGCTTTCCAGCTAGCGTATTGGATGTGGCACTACAACCACCAACATAGCAAGAGCGAGATGCTGTTAGGGCACCGTCAGTTCCTTGTGCACGTCTTAGTCCGAACTCAATGACATCATCTCCTTTGGCTGCTGAGCACATACGCGCTGCTTTTGTTGCAATAAGGGAGGCAAAGTTCATTAGGGTAAGCAGAGGAGATTCTAAAATTTGCGCTTGCAAAATTGGACCCGTGACACGAAGCATCGGTTCAAAGGGAAAGACAACTTCTCCTTCATTAACAGCATCAATATCGCATGAAAACTTCATTTTACTCAGGTATGTCAAAAAGCCCTCTTCAAAAAGAGGATCACCTCCATCAGCTTTGAGTGTTGAGAGATAGTCGAGATCTGACGTTTCAAAATGCCACTTATTGAGATAGTCAATAATGCTCTCAAGTCCTGCTGCAATGCAATAACCTCCATTGAAGGGTTGCCTGCGAAAAAAAAGATGAAAGACAGCCAAGTCATCTGTCATTTTTCTTTTCCAGTAAGCATTAGCCATGATAAGCTCATACAAATCGGTCAATAAAGCTCTGGAATGGAGATGGGACATGAGCTACAAGATAGCAAAGAGTGAAAGGGGAAGCAAGCGATGATTGGACCTAGCACGACTCCAATGAGTGTTAAGATCTTGATTTGGATTACATGTGTGGTATCAATTCTTTCACCAATTGCAACCCTGTTTGTAATGAGCTCTCTTAAAATGCTTGGACCTGGCGCATGGTTTGCTCTCTCTTATTATGGCATCTTAAAGGGTTGGCTTTGGCAGCCGCTCACCTATTTTTTTGTCCATACCGTTGGTGCGGGAATTTCAATTTTCTTTCTGATCAACCTGCTCTTCAATATGTTTATCCTCTGGTTTGCTGGATCAGAAATTGCCGACCGTTATGGCAATCGCGCCTTCTACATCTTCTACCTCACCTCAGGATTTGTAGCAGGTCTTGTGGTATTACTTGGGATCTATCTCTCATCTAGTAATGCGATCTTAGTAGGTTCTGGCCCGCCAGTCTTTGCCCTTTTGACAATCTGGGCGATGATCTATCCGAATATGCAACTTTTTTTCCTCTTTGTTGTTCGCATGAAGGCAAAGTGGCTTATTCTTGTTGTTCTAGGACTTGCTCTTGTACTGAATTTAGCCAATGGTCAATGGATCCCCTTTCTTGGCGATCTGGCTGCAATTTTGTGGGCGCTCTTAATTGGACACTTTGTCTGGCATCTTAGCTTTCCCTGGAAAAGAGATTGAGCAGAGCTGCCCTAGTTGTTTGAACCCCTTCTAAGACGCCCTCTTCATAACGAAAGTGGGGATTAACCTCCAGCTGCGGATAGTCGCATGGCTGCAATGCATCTTCTATTGTAAGGTTGGGCACAAAGTTGCGCCCACATTTAAGCATCTTCAAATGTTGAGCATCGCAGATTTCATCAAGAAGTCTTAGAATTTCTTCTTTCATGGAAAAACTCCGTCATAAGATTTGCACACTCCCCTTCCAAAATGCCTGAGGTAATCTCAATAAAGTGCGTGGGATGTTTGGTTTCAAACAGGTCAATCCAGCTACCACACGCTCCATGACGCAAATCACGCGCACCAAAGACCAAACGTTTGATGCGCGATAAGAGCATCGCACCTGCGCACATCGTACATGGCTCGATTGTGCAATAGAGCGTTGTTCCAAGCAGACGCCAGTTTTCAAGCGCATTGGCTGCTGAGCCAATAACTAACATCTCCGCATGAGCTGTCGCATCTTTTAAAAGCTCTACTTGATTGTGACCACGTGCAATGATCTGATTTTCAAAGACAACCACAGCTCCAACTGGAACCTCTCCTACGCGATACGCTTTTTTCGCCTCAGTAAGAGCTGCTTGCATAAAGAGTTCATCATCCGTCATTTATGCACTTTGTTTGAAGAGTGCGGATCTGCTTTTTTAAGAGTTCTGTATCACTTAGGTACTTCTTCTGCAAACCACTCATCTTCTTTTCATGTCTATCATTTAAGGCTGCAAGCTCGCGAGTGTGTCGCTTCTGCATCAGCTGAAGTGAACGCTCCACCTGCAGCTTATCTTTCTCCTCTTTCACCTGATCTGATTTGACCAATGCACTCTTTCGAAGCTCACCATATAGTTCATCGGTGAATACAACTGAGTTGAAAAGAGAGAAAAGGTAGGTTTTAACAGCTCCAAACTGAGCAATTGATTCATTCATAAGAGATCTAGCTAATGCATCATCAAGTTCAGGCAATTTATCGAAATCAGGGTTGAGCTTTGCCAGCTTCTCTTCAAAAAAACCGTAGACATCTGTGTTTTTTAAGATCCAACGTGATGTAATAAATTCACCAAGTCCGATATTTCCAGAGGCAATATCTTTGATATAAGCTTCCACCATTTCCCCTATTGTAACCATATTGGCACTCTTTCCTAAAAAGTAGCGCCTGCAAAAATCTTTATCGATTTTTAAATGCTCATTTTTCAGGTCCTTTTTAATCAAATCGATTACTTGATCTAGCCAAGGTGCGGCCAATTCAATTTTCTCTTGATATCCACTCTCTTTTATCATATCAAT
>CAMAUB010000025.1 GCA_945861315.1 Chlamydia trachomatis | reverse complement strand
TCCTTGTTATAAAATAGAGTTTTTCTGAAACTCCATTTGGTGATAAAATTGCCATTTTTGGCATGTTTCGCTGCAAATTTTTCGACCATATGTTTGCATATGCTCTCAAAAATTGCATCGAAATCTGCTAAAAAATCATCAATTTTTTCAACCAAAGCATGTTTCAGAAAAACTCTAACGAAATTTTTAAATAAATGCTTCTAATCAATCAAGAGCAAAAAATCATTGAATCGATTCTCAAGAAGTATGAGCTTGAAAAACCTGATGAAGAGCTCAAAAAAAAGATCTACAAAGATTTAATGCATGCAAAGTCAAAAGGGCTCATAACCATCCCCTTTAAAGTTATTTTGCGAAAAAAAAATGATCCTAATATGCGTGATTTTGTAGAGATTGTCATAGATTCAAAGTTATAACTTGTTCTTATTTCAGCTCTCGAGGTATAATGGATGTTTGCATTAGAAAAAGGAGATGTAATGTCCATCGATAAAGGCACTAAAGAAGAAATCACAAAAAAATTTCAGTTACATGAAAAAGACACTGGGTCCGCTGACGTTCAAATTGCTATTTTAACTGAGCGCATTGCCGAGATTACAGACCATCTGAAGCGCTCCCCAAAAGATCACAACTCCCGCCTATCCCTATTAAAACTTGTAGGACAGCGCCGCAAACTACTCGAATATCTTAACTCCACGGATACCGAACGGTATAAAAACCTCATCAAAAGATTGAATCTACGTAAGTAAATTTTTTACTTTGCCCTCCGTGCTCACCAGGAACAATACGAATGGAACGAAAATTTAAGACAGTCAAGCTGACTGATTCTAAGGAAATTATATTTGAAACAGGGAAGATCGCTAAGCAAGCTGGTGGTGCCGTTCTCGTAAAAATGGGTGAAACCGTTGTTTTTGCTTCAGCTTGCATGACCAAAGAAGTCTCTGAAGAGATCGACTTTCTCCCCCTTCGCGTAGACTATCAAGAGAAATTTTCCTCAGCTGGAAAAACTCTTGGGGGCTTTATTAAGCGAGAGGGACGTCCTACTGAAAAAGAAACTTTAGTTTCTCGTCTAATTGACCGCCCTATTCGTCCAATGTTTGAAGATGGTTTTTATAATGAGACACAAATTCTTGCATATACATGGTCATATGATGGAGTTAATCAACCCGATCCTTTAGCACTTTGTGCAGTATCTGCCGCTCTTTCAATTTCAGAAATTCCCCTTATTAAGCCAGTAGCTGGTGTTCGTGTCGCAATGATCGGATCTGATTATGTGATCAACCCCACCACAGAAGAGATGGCTAAATCAACTTTAGACCTTCTTTTAGCTGGATCTGAAGATGCCATTTTAATGATTGAAGGGTATTGCGACTTTCTCACTGAGAAACAAGTGATTGATGCAATTGCCTTTGGACATAAGGCGATTCATAAAATTTGCAAAGCAATTCATGAGTGGCAAGCTGAGGTTGGCAAGCCAAAAGTACGTGATTATCTGCGGGCTATTCCTAAAGAATTGAGTAATGAGCTTGACAAGGTTATTTCTAACAAGCTTAAAGCTGCTATCCGAATTTCTGGGAAGCAAGAGCGTGAAGAGCAAATGTCTGCTATTTCAGAAGAAGTGATGGAGATCTACTTTCCACAAGGAGAGCAAACACCTCGTTTTTCAAAAGTAGATGTGAAGCTTGCCTATAAGAACATTTCTGCAAAATACATGCGTGAGATGATTCTAGATGAGGGCATACGTGCTGATGGTCGAAAAATTGATCAAGTGCGTGCAATCGACGTTGAACCATCCCTACTGCCGCGCACACATGGAAGCTGCCTTTTCACACGTGGTGAAACGCAAACTTTGGCTGTTTGCACACTAGGGCCACAGACCATGGGTCAACGCTATGAAACATTAGATGGAGAAGGCTTGCGCCGTTTCTATCTTCAATACACCTTCCCTCCTTTTTCAGTTGGAGAAGTAGGACGTGTTGGGACACCCGGTCGCAGAGAGATTGGACATGGCAAATTAGCAGAGCGTGCTCTTCAAGCAATTCTCCCACCACAGGAGAGTTTCCCCTATACAATCCGTCTAGAGTCAAACATTACTGAATCAAATGGTTCCTCTTCGATGGCCTCTGTTTGTGGAGGATGTATTGCGATGATGGATGCTGGAGTTCCAATTAAAAGACCTGTTGCAGGAATTGCAATGGGATTGATTTTGGAACACAATAAAACAGCCATTCTCTCCGATATCTTAGGACTTGAAGATTCTTTGGGTGACATGGATTTCAAGGTGACTGGTGATGAAGAAGGGATTACAGCCTTCCAAATGGACATTAAAATCGAGGGAATCACCCTTGAAATCATGAGAGATGCTCTTGATCAGGCGAAAAAGGGGCGTATACACATCCTTTCAAAAATGCTTGCAGTCCTTCCTGCTTCAAAACAAGAGATGTCGATCTATGCTCCACGTATTGAAACCATACAGGTCAAGCCAAGCCAAATTGGGACAATCATTGGTCCTGGTGGAAAACAGATTCGTAAAATTGTCGAAGAGACAGGCGTACAAATCGATATCAACGACTCCGGTCTTGTCAGCATTGCTTCTGCTGATCAGACAGCGATGAATAAAGCAAAAGCGATCATTGAAAGCCTTATCGGTGAAGTTGAGATTGGCAAGGTATATCATGGAAAGGTCACATCGGTCGTTCAGTTTGGTGTCTTTGTTGAAATTCTTCCTGGAAAAGAGGGACTTTGCCACATTTCTGAACTAGCAGAAACGCGCGTTGAGAATATCCACGATCATGTAAAAGAGGGTGAGCTAATCTCAGTTAAAGTTCTTGATATCAATGAACGTGGTCAGCTTAAACTTAGTCGTAAAGCTTCGCTTAAAACAGAAAAAATAAGTTAAGGCCTCAATAAGATTAGACAAAAATTTTATTAAGTAGCAGACTCTATTTTTATGGAGAGTTCCTGCTATGTCAATGTTCCGCTTGGCCCCCCCTCATCATTTCGGCGCTTCTGCACGCCTAAGACGGCAGCTGTCGTTTTAATAACTGGACTAGTTTCTGTAGTTTTTGGTGTAATTGGCCTTAGAAACATCTTAAGCATGCCAACCAAGCTTGCTTGGAGCTTTACAATTGGAGGGGGGAGCATCTCAGCAGCAGCGATTGTAGCTTGTGCAGTTAACCATAAAATTTTTCCTTATCGTAAACCAGATGAACTAGTTGGTGCTCAACCAGTTGAACCTCCTAGAGAATTAGCTGAACTAGTTAGTGCTCAACAAGCTAAACCTCCTATAGGATTAGCTGAACTAGTTAGTGCGCAACAAGCTAAACCTCCTAGAGGATTAGCTGAACTAGTTAGTGCGCAACAAGTTAAACATCCTAGAGCATTAGAGGAACAAGTTAGTGCTCAACCAGTTGAACCTCCTATAGGATTAGCTGAACTAGTTAGTGCGCAACAAGTTGAACTACTTGATGAACCTCCACCTTCCCATTTTGGGCATTTTAAGATCGCATCCACCTACACAAACTTTTTGCTTAAACTTTTACAAGAGCCTTTGGTGACTCCTAAGGCCAAATTTGGGCGCTCAAACTTTACAACTCTTTCAACACGTCACATCCTCAGCAATATACCAACCACTGAAGAGAAAACAGTTACCTTCTATAATTTTATTGAAACACTAGGACCATGTGTAGTTGTCACTGTTGGAACACCAAATATGCCTTATTTAAAACAACATATAATTAAAGAAGCTGTGTACGCCCCCCCACATACCAAATATGTTTACACGACTACAGGAGTCAGTGCAAATGGAGGCCCTCTTCTGCCTTCAACACATATTTGGATACCATTTGATACTATTTTATCTCTTGTAATAGGGTGTCAATTCCTTTTGGAAGCCATGGAACAAGGGCAACAGCTAGTATTTGTCTGCCCAGATGGAGAGAGTGAAAATACAACCCTGCTTGCTTGCCATCTCATCTATAGCCTTTCCCATTTTTGTCAACCAGTTGTTGTAAAAGATGTTATTGCACGTATTATGTTTGAATATCCGCAAGCTAAGCCAAATTTTGAGATGATTGGGGAGTTTGCAAATTTCCTCAACTCACTTAACCCAAAAGTCAAACGGTGGTATTTTGCAGGATTGGTTTTTCCATCAATTTCATTTTATCCTCATCTTGAAGATACAAAACTTATAGAAGAATTTTCCCAAGTTACATGGAGAGAGACATCTAGCGTCGACATAAGGCGTGAAAATCGTACACGTGATAGTGATTGGAAAGATCGATCAAGATTTATTGGTTGTGTCCCGTTTGAGGGAAACCAATTCAATTTATCGACTGGTGAGGTCTTCAATGCATCTGTTCTTCCTTTTGGATTTATTGCTACTCAAACTCCAATTCACTTCAAAACTGAGGTCAATAAATTCGAAACTGTGACTGCGTACTTAAAGATGCTTGAGGAATCAGGAACGCACGTTGTTGTTGCAATTGGTGTCAATGAGGATGATCCTCCACCCTGCTCAGGAGTACGTGTTGTGCGCCTTGATGGATGGAGAAATAAGCAGGCCTACGACATTGATCGCATTTGTGAAGCAATTAAGGAAGTTGAGAACTACCGTAAAGATCTTCCTGTTGTTGTGATGTGCGGCAATGGCTCAACATTGACATGCACCTATATTGCATGTCACCTTGCCTATGAAATCTATCATGATACAAGAGGGGAAGGGCTTCAACTCAGCTTGAGAAAACTACATGAGTTGCTTCGTCTACCCCCATTTGGACGATATGCAGCAATCAATTTTACCGATCATTATCGTTTCGTTGATCGCTTCATCCAATCGTTATAGTCGATTAAGTCCGGAATGATAATTTTGACCTGCGTGAAAGCCTCGCGATTGATAGATCGTAAACAACCCCATATAGTCGATTAAATTTAGATTGATATTTTATGGTTGCGCCAAAGCCCCGCGGTTTAATGATCACAAGTCGGTTAATATTAACCTGAGTTTTGGGTTTATTGCGCAGATATTCAGAGGAGATTTCTCGAAAATTTTTGGGATTTTTTCCGAAGGGAATGGTCTTGTACCCTTTTCGAGGCAAAAAGCGCAAAAAGATCGAGAAAGATCCCTGAAGATCTGCGGGATAAACCCAAAACTGAGGTTATTAGAAATATTGATCAACTTGGGATCATTAAACCCCGGGTGCTTTCGCGTAACCAGAGGGTATCAATCTAAATTTAATCGACTATATTGGGTCGTTTACGATCGTTCAATCGCGGGAGCTTTCACGTCAGCCCAAATCCGACTTTTCAAGTTGTTTGGGTATATACGATCGCTCAATTGCTGGAGCTTCTACATCAGCCCAAATCTAATTCTTCACGTCGTTTGGGTATATGTAGATCAGATTTTGAATCCCCTTCAGGGGGGAGTGGAGGTGGAGTTTCAATTTCACGCTTGAAATGAGACTCTGCATCAGACACTTTCTTACGCTTCTTATCAGGATCCCATACGTGATTGATAATACTCTTGATATCTTGAGTATCCAGCGTCTCAAACTCAATCAACATCTGTGACATGAGCTCAACTTCTTCTCGATTCTCTTTAACAATCTTCAAAGCATCTTTATAGGCTATATCTAGCAAGCTGCGTACTTCTGTATCAATTGTACGTGCTGTCTCTTCTGAGTAACTTTTTGAAGAAGAAGGGAAACCATACTCACCCATATCTCGTTCGTCATAGGCTACATTTCCAAGCTTATCACTCATTCCCCAATGGCAAATCATATTTTTTGCCAAGCTAGTTGCTTGAGAAATATCTTGCTGTGCTCCACTTGAGACATCGCCCAAGAAGACTTCTTCAGCAGCACGTCCTCCCATAAGAACGATGAGTTGATCTAAAACCTCTTTCTTCCAATAGCTAAGTCGATTTTTCTCTGGTAGGAAGTGAGTCGCTCCAAGAGAAAAGCCTCGAGGAATAATTGTGACTTTATCAACAGGATCTGAAAACTTAACTTTTAATCCTGTAATTGTATGACCAGCTTCGTGATACGCTGTTGTTCTCTTCTCATTCTCATCAAGCTCAAGACTGCGTCTCTCTTTACCAAAAAGCACCTTATCGCGCGCTTCAGTCACATCTGGAGTTGTTACTGCTGTGCGACCAACACGAGCTGCTAGCAATGCCGCTTCATTTAATAGGTTTTCAAGCTCAGCACCCGAAGATCCTGGGGTACTTTTAGCAACTGCATTAAGATCCACAGTTGGATCAATCTTAATCTTTCGCGCATGTACCTTTAAAATTTCATAACGTCCTTTGATATCAGGAAGTCCAATCACAACACGTCTGTCAAAACGGCCAGGTCGCAATAGTGCCTTATCAAGAACATCTGGACGGTTAGTAGCTGCCATCAAAATAACACCTTCATTTGTGTCAAAGCCATCCATTTCAACCAAAAGCTGGTTCAATGTCTGCTCTCTCTCATCATGACCTCCACCAATACCGGCTCCACGATGGCGTCCAACGGCATCGATTTCGTCAATAAAGATGATACAAGGTGCATTTTTCTTAGCTTCAGAAAACATATCACGGATTCGGCTTGCACCAACACCAACAAACATCTCTACAAAGTCTGAACCAGCAATTGAGAAGAAGGGGCGATCTGCCTCTCCAGCTACTGCTTTAGCAACAAGTGTCTTTCCAGTTCCTGGGGGACCAACTAATAAAACACCCTTTGGAATACGGCCACCAAGCGATGTGAATTTAAGTGGACTCTTTAAAAAGTCAACGATTTCAACAAGCTCTTCTTTAGCTTCTTCAATTCCAGCAACATCTTTGAAAGTAATTTTAGTACTCCCTTTCTGAAGAAGACGAGCAGGCGATTTTCCAAAGCTCATCGCCGATCCGCCCACACCTTTCATCTGTCTTGAGACAACAAAGTAGAGGAGCATAATGACAAGAGCAATGGGTAAGATTGTAAGAATGTAGCTAAGATAATTAGGCGCAGGCTCTTCACTTTTAAATTTCTTTTCTAGCACAAGATTACGCGGCTGATCAGGCGCTTTAAATGGAAGAGCTCTGTTATGCTTAAATGCTTCCCACTCTTCTTTGGCATTAGCAAACCAGTGACTATAAACTTCTGGATCTTGCCTCTCGAGCGCTCTAGTAGAGAGCTCTTTATTATTGAAAAACCAGATTACATTTAAGACAGCTTGCTTAGCTTTATCCAGTTGGATTTCATTTTGTTCAGATTGACTAGCTAAAGCTGCATATGCCTCCATCTCATCTTTATATTGACGCACGGCACGCAGTTCACTTAAGCGGATGTTATTTACTGGTTCATTTAAAGAAGCGGTGATATGGGTGAGCAGGGTTAACATTTGTTCATAAGATGAAAGACGCGTAGAGAGTGGGGCAGTGCTCATATCTCCAATTTGGCGACTCATTGTCTTGAGCTCTTGTTTCATTGACTCCGAGCCAATACCTAGGACAGGAGAGCGATAATTCTCAACAAGAACACTCAAGTCTGTTGCAAAGTTATTTAAGTCTTCTGGAGAACTTGCTCCACCTGTAACTCTCTGATTGATCTGATCAAAGCGCATCTTAAGGTCTACTAAGCTAATCATTTGACCTGTAGGCACTTTTCTAATTACGACAGCATTTTCTCTATTGGGTAGGTTATAAGTCTCTTCAACAACACGATAGCCTCCTGCTGGGATTGGCGTTCCGCTCACCTCTAAGAACCATGTCGCAGCTTCTTCAATTTTTGTGCCTGCAAGCTGCAGATCGGTCACTGTATCTTCGCGACGGCTCTCAAGCTGATGACTCTCTTCGAGTAGTTCTAAGAAACGAAAACGTTTTCTTCCCTCTTCACTCTCGCGCTCTTTAAAGCGACCGCTGAATGTAACTAGGTTATCATTTAAAGAAACCTTACGACTATCCTCCGGAACAATCAAATTCAAATTAACCAAGTTCTCCACCTGATGACTAAAGGCTACCTTGGCGGTCTTTGTCGTCATAAAGTTTTGAACGGTTAAAATAATTAAGATAACCGCTAGAAGCAGAAGAAAGAACGTCGTTGGAAACCCTTTCTTCTGCGGCTCTTGTTGTTTGTTTTTTGGATCGTATACCATATTAACCCTGATTATATAGCTAATTTCATTTAAAAATCATAATTTTTTTAATCTATAATAAAATTAGCTTAATTCCAAGTAAACGAGGATACACGAACCATCCGTTTTGCTCAATTTAATTATATAGTCGCTTAAGTTTAAAATTTCCCATTTGGCCCAGCGCGAAAGCTCCCGCGATTGAACGACTATAAGCGTCCAAATATCAAGTCACTACATGAGACAATTTCATTAAGACCCGTAGTGTGAATTGCTGAATTTTGATGCGCTAGTCAATGATTTCAATTGTCTGCCTATGCAGTTTCACATACCGATTTTTTATCCGCAAGTGCTTATGGCAACTTTTCTTCTGCAAATGTTCAATCATTTGATCAAGTTGAAGTGAAGAAGGGGTAATTCCCTTCTTTTCAAAAAAATTTGAGACAATGATTCTCCATTCAAAAGTACTTTGTGGTGGATCTTGGCTCAAATCGAGAAGTCCCTCAAAGGGATATCGCTCAATTAATTTTTGAGTAAACTCATCAAGTTCAGCGGCTAACTTCCCAAGACGACAAAGACTTGGTTCTACCTTCTTTCCAAACATCTTAGAAAGAGTGGGTAGAATCTCCTCCCTCATCCTACTGCGTAAATACTTTGCATCTCGATTGGTCTCATCCTCGAAATAGGCAATCTCTTTTTTGTTCAACCAATCGAGGATCTCTGCCTTAGAAACTGCTAAAAGGGGCCTAAAAAGCTCCATCTCTCCCATCTTGGAACAACAACTCAGTCCCTTAAGCTTTGTCAATCTAGCCCCTTCAAAAACTCTTTTTAACACCGTTTCCGCCTGATCATCAGCGTGATGTCCCAATATCACCTTAGAAGAGAGGGAAGCAAAAAAAGCAAGTCTTTCATTTCGACACCGATCTTCAATATTTGGGCCATTGATATCCAATATTTTAAGATGAAATACAACACAAAATTTTTGACAAAGAGCCTCTAACTGAGATGCTTGCTCCTGACTCTCACCTCTCCATCTATGATCAATATGTGCCACTTCAAAAGAAATACCCTCCCCTATTAATAGGTGAAAAAGTGCCATTGAATCAGGCCCACCTGAGAGTCCGAGCAATGGACGCTGAAGAGAATATTTCTTGAGAAAGAGATGAAATTGTTGTTCTAAGTTCATAAAGTGTTATAGTGTAATCCAAATGCTGATCTATTGTCGATATCTCTTACAAAACTACTTTAAGGTCTTTTTTTTAGCGATCTTCTCATTTATTGCTATTCTCCTTGTAAGCCGCTTGAGGGAGATCGCTGAATTTGCAACTTTTGGGACACCTATAGGGAAACTCATCCTGTTTATGCTCTATCAAATCCTCTATGTGCTGCCGATTGCAATTCCTATTTCATGCCTTCTTTCAACACTTCTTTTGGTTCAACGCCTTTCTCAAAGTTACGAGTTGACAGCCCTTCGAGCGGGCGGCTTTTCCCTTTTCAAAGTAGCCTCCCCTATTTTATATGTCTCTCTTTTTATGGCTGTTGGAACTTTCTACCTTATCTCTGAGATTGCGACATCGTGCCACCTTAAAACACGAAAGATGGTTTATGAGCTTACCTCAATTAATCCCCTTCTTCTGCTTCAAAATGCTAAAATAGCAAAACTTAAAAGTGCCTATGTCCAAATGAACCCCATTCATCAAGGACAGCAAGTGCGTGATCTTATTATTGCTATTCCCGGCAAGTCTATGATCCTTTGTCTTGCCAAGCAACTTGAAATCCATGAAGATGCACTTCTTGGCTCTAATGTTTCACTCATCACAACCTCTTCAGATCACCTTGTGATTGAAAATCTTCAAACAACTCGCTCTGCTGCAACGCAGTTGGCTCAGCTGATCCAAACAAAAGGATGGAAAATCTCACATGATCACCTTAACTGGAACCTTCTAAAAGCGCGCAAACGCTCTTTGTTTGCCCAAGAAAGTCATAAGGCACACAGAAGTCTTCTAAAGATCAAAAGTGAAATCGTCAGGCGCATTAGCTTCTCTCTTGCAACTGTGACCTTTTCTTTAATGGGCATCGCTTTTGGAATTCAGCGTAAAATTCTTACAGTGATTATATTAACATCTATTGCCCTCATCTCTTTTTTTATTGCTAAAGAGCTCGATCATCTATTTTTTTTCTCCCTGGCCCTCTATCTTGCCCCCCATCTACTCATTACAAGCTACAGCCTGTCGACTTTGAGTCAAATTAGGCGAGGTGTGAGATGATCTGGAAACGTTACTTTCTTCGTGAATTTGCCAAAGTCTTTTTTCTTGTCATCTTCGTGGCTTACTTTCTTTTTGTTCTGATTGATTATTCAGCTCATACAAAAACTTTTCACCAACCAGGTGTCACACTTATTGACACACTTTTCTACTACTTTTTCCAATTTACCCAGCAAATTGAAACCCTCATCTGTGTCGCACTTTTGCTTGCAACAATCAAAGTGCTCACAACGCTTAATGCAAGAAAAGAAATCGTTGCCCTAGCCGCTGGCGGCATCTCTTTAAAAAAGCTTACTACTCCTTTTTTCTACGTAGCACTTGTCGCCATGGCCTTAATTTATGCCAACTTCCAATGGTTTGAACCAATAGCCTTAGCAAAACTTGAAGTTTTTGAGGCGCGCTATTTCAAAGAGGGGACAGTAAATGAGGCGCATGCTAGCCGCTTAAAAGATGATTCTCTTGTGCTCTACCACCACTACAATCTCGAAGATAAAAAGCTTCATGACCTTTTTTGGATTAAAGATATGGACCATATCTACCACATGAACACCTTTGACCCCCTTCTGTGTCTTGGACAAAAAGTTGAACTGCTAGAGCGCTCAGAGGGCATACACCCCACAGAGTCATATGAAACGCTTTTTTTTCCGGACATGAAATTTGATCCAAACAGCTTCCTCCCTAAGTCTTTAACTCAGCTTATGCAGCATTCAAAATGGGATGCGAAACTGCTTTATAAGCTCACTATTCCTTTTGCAGCTCTCTTTGCGGTTCTAGTTCCCACACCCTTTTGTCTTCGTTTCTCAAGACAAACACCGATTTATCTCATCTATGTTCTCTCTTTATTTGGACTGATTGCCTACTTCACACTTGTTAACGCTGCGCTAATCTTGGGGCAAAGTCACGTGATTGCTCCTCTATGGGCCATGCTGACTCCACCAAGTATCATAGCCTTAGTTATCGCTTTTCAATGCAAAAAAATCTGCTAAACAGATACGCTGCTTTTGATGAGTAATTATAACCAAATGACTATCGATCTTAGTGCTATTGAAAAGAATTTCGATGCTTTTGGAGATACCCCTATCATGCCTATGGTGATCAAAGGAAGTGGGCATGGGACTGATGCGATAGAGCTTGCTCGTTTTTTTGAGAAGAGAGCAGTACCTTTTCTTGGCGTCTCCCATTTAAGCGAGGCAATTGATTTGCGCAAAGCAGACATCCGCACCCCCATCTTTCTGCTCTCTTTTCTACCTGAAGAGGCAGAATTGATTGTCTCAAATAGAATTACACCTGCTGTTGACACACTAGAAAAGGTTGAAGCGATTAGACGAGCTGCTAGAGGATCTTATCCCGTCCACCTTAACATTGATACTGGCCTTGGGCGATTTGGAGCGCGTATCGAAGAGGCCCCTCT
>CAMAUB010000024.1 GCA_945861315.1 Chlamydia trachomatis | reverse complement strand
GCTGTTCAAGACTTCTATAACATCTCTTCGGCCTTCCAAGAGATTGCCGTCAATGCGCAACAAGCAATCAGACACTAATTCTTGAGCCTCTCTTTCCTTTAGGGAAGAGAGGTTTTCTTTTTCACTAGAAGGTTATATTATACCCAAACAACTTGAAAAGTCGGATTTGGGTATATAATCTCATGAAAGTTCATACTTTTTCACTCTTTGCTAACCACAACCTTAAACAAGGTAGCTTTTTTCGTTTAGGAGGAGTCAGTCAAGGGCCCTATGACTCTCTAAACTTTAGCCTCTCATCGGGGGATGATCCAAGGGCCGTCGAAGAAAATCACTCTCGTGCTCATAAGTACCTGGAAATCTCAACAGTCTGCTCACTTAAGCAATGCCATGGAGATCTGGTCGTTGTAGCCGATCCTAAAATTATTCCCAATGCAGATGCACATATGACCAATCAAAGAGGCATTGCTTTGCAAGTTCTCCATGCTGATTGCCAAGCAGCCCTACTCTACGACCCTATTCATCACGCCATTGCTGCCATCCATTGTGGATGGCGAGGCAATGTCTTGAACATCTACCAAAAGACAATTAAAAAAATGCATCAAGAGTATCAAACAAAAGCAGAAGATCTGCTAGTTGGGATCTCTGCGAGCCTTGGCCCTCTGGCGGCTGAATTTCGAAATTTTGAAAAGGAACTTCCAACCTCCTTCCTTCCATTTCAAGTCAAGCCCACCTACTTCAATCTCTGGGAGATTTCAAAGTGGCAGCTCACAAGCTGTGGTGTGAAAGAGGAAAATATTGAACTTGCTGGTATTTGTACCTATGCCAATACAGATCTTTGTTTTTCCTACCGCCGTCTGCAAAAAAGTGGGCGTCATGCAACTTTTATTGCTCTGATATAGTCGATTAAATCCGGAATGATAATTTTGACCTGCGTGAAAGCCTCGCGATTGATAGATCGTAACTGACCCAATATTAGAAATATGGGGTCAGTTTGTTTGGGTATATATAACTCAGACAGCTTTTCTAGATCGAACAATATAGCCAAGGCGAAGCTCTTCGGAGTAGACAAGCCAAAGGCCAGCTCCTACAACCGCCATTGATAGATAGAAGGGCCAAGGCACTGTTTCTCGATGCATCAACCAACCCCACGCCGCTGCAAAAAGAGGCGTTGTAAGGCCAGCAAATGAGAGAAATGTTGCTGAAAAACGTTTGAGCAACCAACCATAAAGATTGTAGCAGAGTAAATTAGAAACGATAATAATGAAAAAGACCCATTTGAAAAATTCACCTTGTTCAACTACCGGAGTGGGGGCCCAATTTTCAACAAAGAAAGAGTGGGCAAGAGCAAAGAGTCCTCCCATTAACATAGAGCTTCCATTTGCCATCAAAGGAGACATTCCCTCATCCTTTCCAAGCTTACGCAGTAAGATCCAACCATAAACCGAGAAGATTGTAGCCATGATCAGAGCAAGTTCTGCCCAAGAAAAGAACAAGAATCCTCCCATAGCCACTTCCGAACCTGAATTATAGAGAAAGACAGGCGAAAATCCGATGAAACCAATCACTAGCCCAACAACCTTACGTGCTGTGATCTTCTCACGAAATTGGATATAAGAGAGCAGTGCAGCAATAAAGGGAGAGAGACTATAGATTAGGCAAGCTTTGGCAGCAGTGAGATATTGAAGTCCCCAAAACTCAAATGCATTTGTAAGATAGACTGCAGAGAGGGATAAGAGGAATAAAGGTAATATTTGAGAACGTGTAATACGGAAATCTTTTCTTTTAAAAAAGTAGAGAAACGCGAGGAGAATCACTCCTGCGATGAACATTCTCACTCCTGTAACATAGAGAGGGGGGCTATATTTCATAGCTGCTTTAGCCAGTGAAAAAGAGGAGGCCCAGACAAAAAAGTTGAAAAAAACAAAAAGAAGGTTCATATTTTAGGCTACTCGTCTTATGATACTGAAGCGAGATGATATCAAAAAACTCATTAATTATCAAACCGCTATTTCTTTTTTTAACTCCTTGCGCAGTTTTGGATGCGGAAGTTATTCCTTGACGAGCCCTTATCGACTTGCCGCTTTACTCAATAGTAATTTGAAAGACTCTTCATCCTTTAATCTTCCATAGACATCTTCAAAGCGCACAATGTCATCTTCACCTAGATATTCACCTACCTGCACTTCAATGATTTCTAGCGATACTTTCCCTGGATTTTCAACTCGATGAATCGCCGATTTTGGAACAAAAATACTCTCCCCCTCATGCACAACCTTTTCCTCATCTTGGATGGTCACTTTTGCAGTTCCACTCACAACTACCCAATGTTCACTTCGATGGTAGTGCATTTGAAGGCTCAGCTTTTGAAGTGGTTTGATGCTTAGGCGTTTCATTTTAAAGCGCACTCCCTCTTCTAACACTGTAAAGCTTCCCCATGGACGGGAAACTGTGACGTGCTCTATCGCTTCTGTTCGTCCTTTGATTTGGCTGACAATCTCCTTCACTTTTTGAGACTCTTTTTTCGAAGCAACAAGAACAACATCACCAGTCTCAATGACGATCATTTCATCCAAACCAATCGTTGTAACAAGGCGTTTTTCTGCAAAGATTAGAGAATTTTTAGTCTCATAAGTGACAACCTCACCGCGTATCACATTTTTCTGCTCATCTTTCTCAAGCAACTCATAAATATTCTCCCAAGAACCCACATCAGACCATGTTAAATCCATCGGCACAACAACAACGCACTTTGATTTTTCCATCACGGCGTAGTCGATAGAAATGGGCTTGTCTAAATTGGGGGCATAAAGCGCAAGCTCTTTTTGCATTGTTTCAATTGTGAACAGAAACATGCCCGAGTTCCAGTAATAGTCACCGCTAGCAAGATACTTTTGAGCCGTTGTAAGATCGGGCTTCTCAACAAACTCGGCGCTATCGGCTTTGATATACCCATAGCCTGTCTCTGGCTTTGTGGGGCGAATGCCAAAAGTCACAATTTTCCCCTGCAAAGCTTGTGCTGCAGCCTGATTGATGATTTCACAAAATCGCTTGTTTGGGGCAATAAGATGATCGGCAGGGCAAACAAAGAGAAGCTCTTTTGGATCTGCTCCACGCCTTAATAGTTCTGTCATTGCAAAAGCAATGGCAGGTGCTGTGTTTTTAGGCGCCGGCTCTAAAAGAATATTGTCAGCAAAATCAGGCACCTGTTCTGCAATGACATGGTAAGCATTGGGATGGGTGACAATGTAGATGTCATCTGTCAAACCGCGCGCACGCTCAACTGTTTTTTGCAGAAAAGAGTTGTCGTCGATTAATTTTAAAAATTGTTTAGGGTAGTTCGCTCGCGAGTAGGGCCAAAGTCTTGTCCCGCTTCCCCCTGCTAAAATACATACTTTCATCTCTTCCCTTGATTGCGTTAATTACCCGATCAACAGTGATCGATTTCATGCAGGTATTTGTTTTACAAGTCGACTCATACCCAAAGTTAATACAGGGAGTATACTCATAAGTGGGTTTTATGACTGTTACATTTTCACCCACAGCACCCCACCTTTTTTCAGAGGTGGGTCCATGAAGTGATATGACATGACATCCAATAGCTGCTGCTAGATGCATAATTCCTGTGTCGATGCTAATAACATGCTCACAAGTAGTTAGGTATGTTGCTGTCTCTTTTAAAGAGAGCTTGCCTGCTTTATTCAAAATGCCTGGTTTATCGATGTCAAGCCGATCATTTTTTCCTCCTGTTAGAACAATTTCATATCCATCATTTAGGAGGCGATCGATCAGATCCATCCAATTTTCAAGGGGCCACATTTTCAGTTCAGCCCGTGAACCTCCTGGAAAAAGGTGGAGAGCAACGCGCCGTTTTTTTGGGACTTGTTTTTCAATATCAATGTGTGGAAATCCATGTTTTTGAACTCCTATTGCTTTGATGAGCGCGCGGTAGTTGTTGATCTCATGAAGCTCCTTGCTATGATTGACAAATTGATCATAAATATAGTGTCGATATTGGCCGGCTGTTTTGAATCCGAGCTTATAGCGGGAGAGAGAGAAGAAGGTAAAAAGTGCATTGATCCGCGACCAGGGGCCAAAGTCGACCCAAAGATCAAATTGCTTCTGCCGCACCATCTGTATTGCTGCAAATGGCTTAGAAATAGGAAGAGAGACCACGTGACATCCTTTGATGAGCTTTCCCATCTCATAGTTCAACTTCCCCGTAAATAAAGTGATCTCTCTGTTTGGGAGCGCAGCTTTTAAATCTCTCACAATCGCCGAGAGGATAACCGTATCACCAATACCCGATGTTTTAAGAAGAGCGATTGATTGAATTATTTTAGGTTTTTTTTGCTTTTTTCGAAAAAGACCAAGGCAAAAGATCAGGGGGATTCCAAGATAACGATCGAGTAGACGTAGCTTTTTATTTCCCCGTTCTTTCATGGATGTATTTGATATAGTGTTTTGCTGTATTTTCTTGAGGAAATCTTTTGACCCATTCTCGTCCTTTTGCAATTAACTCTAGACGAAGCACCTCATTTTTCAAAACGGTTTCCATCCCCGCTCTAATTGAATCAATATCGTAGGGATCAACGTAATAAACCGCATCTTGGCAGATCTCGGGAATGCTAGCTGCGCGCGCTGCCACAACAGGGCACCCACACGCCATAGCTTCAAGTGGAGGCAGTCCAAAGCCTTCATAATAGGAGGGAAAAATAAAAAGCTTTGCACCTGCATAAAGATCGACCACCTCTTCATCAGAAACGTAGCCTGTAAAGATCACACGCTCATTCAAATGCTTCTCCACATAAGAGAGAAGGGCATCATCACGTGTACGAAGCCCCTCTTTTTTTCCTATGATCAAGAGCTTTTGCTCGCAATCCATTGTTTCATACGCTTGCACTAGACGAAGCAAATTTTTGTGAGGTTTGATATTACCGCCTGCTAGCAAATACTCTTTTTTATGATCCTTTTTCTCTACAAAGCGAGATGAAATAGAAAGTAAAATTGGTTTAATTTCGCGCTTCACGCTGCAGTGGCGTCCAATTTCATCGCAGGTAAAATTAGAATCTGAGGCCACAAAGTCGCAAAGACGAAGTACAGCATAAAAAAAGAGCTTAGCATACATTTTTTGTACCCAAGAGAGCGTATCGAAGTAGGCAAGTGGATAAACATCATGAATTGTGGCAAGCCGTTTTTTGGCACGGATAGGAAGAAGGGGGATGTTGTAGTGAGGCGACCAAAATAAATCGCATTTTGGGATTTTACGAAACAGCTCCCACTGCTCCCCAATTGTGTAGATAGCACTTTTCATGGGAATTAAAATGGCTTTATACTCAATGACATCATGTTCATTATGAAGCAACACGAGGTCAAATTCTTCGGCAAGATAAGGGATAATATTTTTTAGAAAGCTTCCAATACCTGAGGCGTTAAGCATTCTAATATCAAGACAAAGCCTCAAAGGGCCTCTACGAATTTTGCCTCTCTTTGCGCTAACTGAAGATCTTGATGCGCCATTTGTATAACAAGCTCTTCAAATGAAATTTGAGGAGTAAAACCGAGCTGTTTGATTGCTTTTGAGGGGTCACCAAGCAAGGTTTCAACCTCTGCAGGACGGAAAAATTGAGGATCAACAGCCACAATAGTCATCCCCTCTTTAAGAACATGAGGAAGAGGTGAATCAACTTTTACAACAATTCCTTTCTCCATTAGGCCGCTTCCCTCAAAGCGAAGGGTGATTCCAATCTCTTTGGCAGCAAGTAGGACAAACTCGCGCACTGAGTGTTGCTCACCAGTTGCAATCACATAGTCATCAGGCTTATCTTGCTGTAAGATGAGCCATTGCATCTCTACAAAATCGCGCGTATGCCCCCAATCTCGCAGCGCGTTGAGGTTGCCGAGAAAAAGTCGCTTTTGCTGTCCTAAGAGAATACGAGCAAGTGCTCTTGTGATCTTGCGGGTGACAAAATTTTCAGCTCGCTTAGGCGATTCATGATTAAATAAGATCCCATTGCAAGCAAAAAGATTGTAAGATTCACGGTAGTTCACCGTCATCCAATAGGCATAAAGCTTTGCCGCTGCATAGGGTGAGCGAGGGTAGAAAGGAGTTGTCTCTTTTTGAGGCACTTCCTGCACAAATCCATAGAGCTCAGACGTTGAAGCTTGGTAGAAACGGGTAGAGAGATCAAGTGTTCGAATTCCTTCAAGTAGACGAACAACCCCCATTGCATTGACATTGCCGGTATACTCAGGATTTGCAAATGAGACAGCTACATCACTTTGAGCTGCGAGGTTATAAATTTCATCAGGCCTTGTCTTGGCTAAAATAGAAATAAGGCTATTGGCGTCAGTTAAATCGCCTAAATGGAGAGTTAGCCCTTTATCCAATCCTTTAAGACGCTCTTGATTTGGGGTGGAGCTACGCCGGACTATACCATGAACTTGGTACCCCTTTTCAATTAAAAATTCGGCCAGATAAGAGCCGTCTTGACCTGTAATTCCAGTAATTAGTGCAGTTTTTTGTCTCATGAAATTCGATTCTGGATCTTTGCTCTTTTCTTTTCAACCTCCATCTTGTAGTATTTTCCGCATGATCACAGTGAACATGAAAGGAAAGAGAGTTGAGCTCGCTCTTGGGGCAACTGCAGAAGACCTGGCTAAAAAGCTGAATCTAACAGCTCCTGATCAAGCACTAGGCGCCAAGGTAAATGGAGTCAATGTTGACCTCTGCTATCCCCTAAATAATGGAGATGAGGTCCATTTGTGGAGCTTTGATGAGCCAGAGGGAAAAGAAATTTATTGGCATAGTTCTGCGCACGTTCTTGCCCAAGCCGTATTGCGCCTTTGGCCAGATGCCATACCAACTATCGGTCCACCAATTGAGGCGGGCTTCTACTACGATTTTGCTAATCTCCATATTTCTGACGAAGACTTTGAGAAGATCGAGAAAGAGATGGAAGCCATTGTTAAGCAAAATTATAAAACAGAGCGACAGGTATTTAGCAGTAAAAAGGCTGCAATTGTTGCCTTTGCAAATAATCCCTATAAAATTGAATTGATTGAAGGATTTGAAGATGTTCAAATGACCGCCTATCGGCAAGGGGAATTTTTTGATCTCTGCCGCGGCCCTCATATTCCCAATGTTGGCAAGATTAAAGCGCTCAAAGTTTTGAAAACATCTGGTGCTTATTGGCGCGGGGATAGCGACAAAGAGATGCTCACACGCATTTATGCTATCACCTTCCCAGACAGAAAGATGCTCAAAGATTATCTGTTTCAGCTTGAAGAGGCAAAAAAACGGGACCATAAAATTCTTGGACCAAAGCTCGATCTTTTTACGCATAAGGAAGAGGCGCCGGGCATGGTCTTTATCCATCCAAAAGGGATGATCATTTGGGATGCTCTTCTTGATTTTTGGCATGAATGCCACAAACGAGCTGGCTATGATGAGATTAAAACCCCTCAAATCATGGTGCGCGAATTGTGGGAGCGTTCAGGACATTGGCAAAACTATCGACATAATATGTATACCACTTCAATTGAAGAGAGGGAGTTTGCCATCAAGCCGATGAATTGCCCAGGCTGCATGCTCTTCTACAAAACACAGATGCATAGTTACCGTGAATTTCCGTGGCGCGTTGCGGAGATTGGGCACGTCCATCGTCACGAAGCTTCTGGTGCTCTCTCAGGTCTTATGCGCGTGCGCAGCTTCCATCAAGATGATGCTCATATTTTTATGGAACCACATCAAATCGAAGATGAGATTTTAAACGTTCTCAATCTCACAGAAGAGATTTACTCAGCCTTTGGGTTGGAATATCACCTTGAGCTCTCTACTAGACCTGAGAAGGATACCATTGGATCAGATGAACAGTGGGAACATGCAACTGTCTCCCTTAAAAAAGCACTTGATCGCTCCGGTAAGCCTTACGTCATCAGTGAGGGAGAAGGTGCTTTTTATGGTCCCAAAATTGACTTCCACATCCGTGATGCACTAGGGAGAACATGGCAGTGCGGTACTATTCAGCTAGATATGGCTCTACCTGAGCGCTTTGACCTTGAATATATCGACAATAAAGGGGAGCGTGCTCGGCCAATTATGATTCACCGCGCCCTTTTTGGTTCTATTGAGCGTTTCTTTGGAATTTTGATCGAACATTATGCCGGGAAATTTCCTTTGTGGCTAAGCCCGAGGCAAATCAAAATCATTCCAGTTGCTGATCGACATGTTGAATACGCACGTGAAGTAGCCTCAAAGCTTTGTAACTTCCATTGTGAGATAGATGAGAGTCATGAATCAGTCAGTAAAAAAATCCGTCTTGCACAAATGAGCCAAGTCAATTATATGCTGACAATTGGAGACCAAGAAGTCAGCAATAAGACAATTTCGCTTCGAACACGAGATAATGTGGTGCACGGTGAGATGCAACTTGCTGACTTTTTAACAAACATTGAAGAAGAGAGAAAAAGTAGGCGATGGCAAAATTTACAACACTAATTCAAGAGAGATTTTTAAAGAGAAAAGAGAAGAAACTCGAAGCTGTTGCAAGTGCAGCTTCTGTATTTCCAAACAATTTTAGAATGAATGAAATTGGAGAGAAAGAACGCAGTGAACTTGCTCAGATTTTACAAAAATATACACTACAGGAAGGTCAAGTTGATGATGACTTGCGCGCACTCATTGGGATTACAGAACAAGTGCGCGCGATCACCAATCAAGCCGCTATGCTCCATGGAGAGCGTATCAAGCAGGCACAGACGCTATTGAAGCGCTACAAAGATGGTGCATTCACCTGCTGGCTCAAAGCAACTTATGGCAATCGGCAAACACCCTATAATTTTTTGCAATATTTTGAATTTTATTCTAAGACGCCCGAAACATTGCACAAACAAATCGAGGCTATGCCGCGCCAAGCTGTCTATACACTGGCCTCTCGCAGCGGAGAGCAAGCGAAAAAAGAAGAGATTGTACGCGGCTACAACGGGGAGACAAAGCAAGAGATGATCTCTCGTATTCGCGCTGAGTTTCCTCTAAAAGAGAGTGATAAAAGACGAGAAGATATTGCGGAAGGAGTTATCAAAGCACTCAACCGTCTCACAGAGAAACTCTCTTCCACACCATTGACGCAGAGCCAATCTAAACTCATTTCTAAACAACTTACGACATTAAAAGGATTACTCAAATGACAGCACAAATGGTTAGCCTAGACGATCGCATCTTGATGCTTTTTGAAGGAAATTTACGTCGCATCTTTGCCATGAAAATAACACGCAGCACGTTTAGAGAGTTGCAAAACGTGCTTCTCAATTGTACAAATAATAACAAAGAGCTCGCTAACTACCTTTTTGAAACCTTGTTAACTGGACAGATCAAAGGGACACTCAACAATGAGAAGCACCAAGAAGTCCTCGAAGATGTGATCAAACACTTCACAATTCCTGCAAGATTGGCTAAAGAAGTTCATGAAAGAGGTGAATTTATCAATATCATCACTTCAGACCTCATTACCCAGCAAGAGGAGTGCGCACTGTTCAACCGCATCAGACGAATTGATGGAGAAGAATTTGTTTTCCTATCTGATCCTCAAAATACAGTGCACTTGCTTCAACATTTCGTCTCTCGCCTTCAAGAATTTCAGACTCAAGATAAAGGGCGTGAAGCGCTTGCAAAATTAAAAAAAGAACTCTCCATCATTGGTGAGAGAGTTAAACAGTTAGCATTATGATTGGCGGATGGGAACTCATTGTCATTTTGATTGTTGCGCTCATCCTCTTCGGAGGAAAAAAGTTGCCTGACTTTGCACGCAACCTTGGGAAAGCGTTGCGTGAATTTAAGAAGGCATCACGCGGGATCCTAGATGATGATGAAAAGGGCGAGCAATAGTTTTTTTGGGCACCTGCAGCAGTTACAAGCAACTTTAATCAAGGTTATTCTAACGATCTTGTGCGGCTTTATAGCCTCCTTTTTCTTTCATAAAGAAATTCTCTTCTGGCTCACAAAACCAATTGTCCCTGAGCTTATTTTGCTCTCCCCTTTTGAGGGGTTTCTCACTGCCTGCAAAATAGCCTTTATTTCTGGTGTATTACTCACCTCACCGCTCTCTATCTATTTTATCCTCTTATTTCTCCTTCCGGCACTTCATTCAAGGGAAAGAAAATTAATCCTTCTGCTTCTTATACTCTCCTTTCTGTTTGTACTTGGAGGAGCTTGCTTTGGCTACTTTATTACGCTTCCCCTCTCCCTTGATTTTCTTGAAAACTTTAGCTTAGGAATTAACCTTTGGTCACTTACTAAAACCGTCAGCTTTATCCTCTCTCTTCTTTTTGCACATGCACTTGCTTTTGAAGCAGTCGTGATCTCACTTTTTTTCACTCATATTGGACTTTTTCATTACGACTGGCTCATCAAAGCACGCCGCTTTGTCTACGTGGCACTATTTATTGCTGCAGCGATTCTCACGCCGCCAGATGTTGTTTCCCAACTCCTTCTAGCTCTACCTTTAATAATTTTATTTGAACTGATCACTCTTTACGCTTTTTTTAAAAAAAAACAAGTGCTAAGTTAAGATTACATCAACAATGGAGGTTGAGATGACTGTTAAAGAAATACAGTATACCGCTCAAGGAGGACAACATATCGTCTCTATAGTAGAAGATGGAATTGTTTTTGTAGCCTGTCGCAACATGATCTGCGCATTTGAAAGAGGAAAGCTTATTCACACATTTAAGGCACACCATATTCCGGAAAGCAGCTTGGCTTTAGCCGTGTTAAGTGAAAAGAAGCACTTGCTCTCTTCCACACAAGAGGAGACAAAAATTTGGGATGTTTCTAATCCTAGACAACCCACTTTTATTACAACGACAGTTCTAGCCGGCGGGCAATGGGCGTGTACACGCAGTGAAAAAATTCACACTTCACCCACTAGAGACTTTGTGACAGTTATTGGGGATTTGCATGCCAATTTGATTCAAAAAGTAGGGACTGTTAAGCTCTACACCTCTCCCACAACTCTTTTTCTCTTAGATCAAAGGGGAGTTGTCTCCTTTTATCAATACCCTTGTCAAAAAACGACGAGATGTTATCGAATAGTTCCTAGCATTACAGCACCTATCTCTCAAATTGCTGCAACTGACTCTACTTTAGCTGTTTGTATCGGAACGCGGGTGAAGGTTTTTGGTATTTCTTTGCCAGAGCATCCAATGATTCATGAATTTGAGATTAAGCCCAATCAGCGCATTAAAGCTTTCGGGGATATTTTTGCGACCTACAACTCTTCGAAGATTGTTTTCTTTGATAACTATTTTAAAACCAAGGGGGTAACTCTATCTGTAAAAGTGGGTGAGATTGTGGACCTAGCTCTTGCACCCCAACGCCTTTTTGTTCTAGGAACCGAACGTACCGCCATTATCACATTTAAAACGTAACAACTATAGGAGAGACTCTCATGATAGCAATAATTCCAATTTCCCAACCTGGCTCTGCAGTTGCAATCTCTACAGACAGAGTCTATATTGCTGGTAATAAAACCATTATTGTTTATAACAGTAAGAGTGGGAAAACAATTGCTTTATTTCCCGATTTAGAACGCCAAATCCTCTTTCTAGGAATCTTAGAAGCTTCTGGGATGCTCATCGCTGCTACAAGTACATCTGTACATTGTTGGCAGCTGGGGTTTGAGGATTATTTTGATGTAACAGCAGGCAGGGACTTAATGCCTAAGAAGGATCGAGAAATTACAATAGAGTCCCCCACTTGTATGGCTGTTACTAATGAGCGGATTATTATTGCATCTAATAAGAAGCTATTTAGTTTTGCCCCTGATGAAAGAGAAGACCATTCTATTATACTCAGTGAGAAACGACCCATCACAGCTTTATGTGCGGCATTAGCAGGTGTGGTCTTAGGAGACCGGACAGGGGGAGTGGTTTTTTCTCCCTCCGCGAGCCTTGTCGACAAAAAACACGAAAAAATTGTCATTCTAGGGGGTCCAATTAAAGCTCTTGTAGCTAATGCCACCACTGTTTTTGTCTCAACAGAGAGCTTAATTACAGCGGTTGATTTAGTGACAAAAACAAGAGTTGCATCTTATGAGCTAGGATTTATTCCTGCTACTCTTTTTTATTCACGCACTTTAATAGCTTTTGCTCCGAAGCACATTTTCTTACCTATTGAGAGCAAACCGCTCGAACTTCCACTTGACCCCGAACAACTTGGAGATTTCGAATCGATGGCTAATTGCGGCCCTCTACTTGTACTTACAGGCAAAAGATCTTCTCTCTTCATTACTTCGCCTAAAGAGGCGCCTGCACCAGCAGCAGCAGCAGCAATGCGATGGTGGTTTTGGTAACCATCTTCTAATTTTATTTGAACTCACCTTACGTATTTTCTCCCTTCACAGAGTGAGCGAGGGGGTCAAAATGCGA
>CAMAUB010000023.1 GCA_945861315.1 Chlamydia trachomatis | reverse complement strand
TCCTCACTATCCTGATGGCCAAGGTGAGGTTCCAGAGTGTGCGAGTTTTCCGAGAAAGTGTGAGAAATGCGGCTAGATACGCTTGATACGCACGATAAAAAAGGAGAGTTACACTCACCTTAGGCAATAAACATCTTTATTGCCTTACGGGCCCTAACCTAATCTCTTTTATCAAGCGTATCTTGCACATCATGTTTTTTTCATAAAATTTGAAATACTTCGTTGAGTGTGATAGTGTCAATGCTCATGAGTGAAAAATTAAAGCGCATTCATAAAGAAACGTATGATGTTGTGATTCCCGATCTCGACTATTTTATCAGGCAAATTGATTGTCGCGATGGATGTCCTGTCAATACCGATGGGCGGGGCTATATGCTTGCGATTCATTCGGGAAATTTGCTCGAAGGATATAAGATTGCGCGTGGCCCCAATCCTTTTGCTTCGATTTGTGGAGTCATTTGTGGCGCTCCATGTGAGATTGCATGTCGACGTGATCGTGTTGATAAAACGCTGACAATTCGGGCGCAAAAACGCTATCTCGATGAGTGGTTTGGACTTGATAAAGAGGCACATATTAAATCCCTAGAGTTTAGCTATGCAAGGGGGAGCACAAAACCGAAGCCAAATGGGTTGAGCATTGCCTGTGTTGGTGCAGGCGTTGCTTCTTTGACATGTGCACACGATCTTTTGCGCCTTGGCTACGCTGTTGATGTCTTTGAGCAGATGCCTTTGCCTGGGGGTTTGCTCGCCTATGGTGTCCCGAATTATCGTTTGAAAAATGAAGTGGTGATCAATGAGTGTCATGCAATTGAACATCTAGGGGCTAAGATTCACTATGATACGAAAGTTGGGCGCGATGTCACCTTGACGCAGCTTGAGCAGCAATATGATGCGATCTTCATTGGAAATGGGCTTTGGAAATCAAGGGAGCTGCCCATTGCAGACTTTCAAGCTCCTGATATTATTCGGGGTGTTGAGTATTTAAGAATGCTATGTGCCGAAGAGAGATGGAAAATTGGGCACTCTATTGTTGTTGTTGGTGGGGGAAATGTGGCATTTGATGTTGCCCGTTCTTCTGTGCGCAATGGTGCAAAAAAGGTGACAATGGTCTGTTTAGAAGCGCGCGATGAACAGACGGCAGATGAGTTTGAGATTGAAGATGGAATGGAAGAGGGAATTGAGATTATCAATCGAGTAGGGCCTATTTCTATTGAGCGCGATGGAAAGGGGAAAATCATTGGATTGAAGGTGCAGCGCATCAGCAATTTGCTTGATGCGGATGGGCGCTTTGCGCCTGAGTATATTCCTGAGAGTGAGTTTGTGGTTCCATGCGATACAATTGCATTGGCAATCGGCCAGGGAATGGATATGAGTTTATTTGATGGGTGGGAGCGCAAAATGGAGTTTGTTGTTGAGCGAGGGCTGATTCAAGTGGAGCGCGATAGCGGGCGCACATCGATCAAAGGAATTTATGCGGGAGGAGATGGAGCTTTTGGTCCAGCTTTGTTTATCAATGCAATTCGACATGGACAAAATTCTGCGAGGGCAATTGATGCTGATCTTCGTGGAACACGCCCCTATCAAGAATTTGTAGGAGAGTTTACAACGATTCCTGCAATGCGAGACAAAACGTATTTGCGCACACAATGGGCTTTGCCGCAAATGGAGCCTGTGCATGAGAGGAAAAACTCTCTTAAGATGGTAGAGCGTAATTATACTCCGCAAGAAGTACTTGATCAGTCAAGTCGCTGTCTTCAATGTCATATTTCACCCGTTTTTGATGGCTCTTTATGTATCAAGTGCAATGGATGTGTCGATGTTTGTCCAACAAACTGTTTGAAGCAAGTTAATCTGTCGCAAATGAATCTTGACCTCGGCGAAGGGAATATGCGTAAAGCTGTCGACAACTATTATGGAGTCGATTCAAGTCAATTATCTAATGAAGAGTTGGACAAGTTAGGCTCAGCAATGTTAAAAGATGAGGACCTTTGTATTCGATGTGGCCTTTGTGCTGAAAAGTGTCCAACACAAGCTGTCACAATGGACGTGATGAATTACTCATTTAGGTGGATTGGATAGTGGAAATCATTTGGTTTATTTTTTTTTCGCTTATCGGTGGTCTTGCAGCTTTGATTGTTTTTATCTACCAGTTGAAAAAAGGGCAGTTTGAAGACGTTGAAGAGATAAAATATCAAATCTTTAGAGATGAGGAGTAGATGTGCCCAAATATCGCAATAGTCTAAATATAATCAACAATAAGAAGATGTCGCGCCGCCGTTTTTTAGCATTGGCAGGATGGGGGGCTGTTGTGGGTGTTGGAGGTATTTTGGCTGCTGCAATGGGAGGGTTTCTCTATCCCAATGCGCTCAAAATCCCGCCAAGCATTTTCCCAATTGGACGACCAATTGATGTGCTCGCTTCTGAAGGAAAGGTTTTTCTTCCAGCTCAAAAAGTTTTTCTTGAGGTGATGCGTGGACGAGTGCGTTGTGTCACAGCTATTTGTACTCATTTAGGATGCACGGTGAATGCTGTAGAAACGGGATTTAAATGTCCCTGTCATGGTTCAACCTATGATCTAGATGGAGGCAACACGGGCGGTCCAGCTCCAGCCCCACTTGTCTATTTTCAGATTTATAAAGGAGCTTCAGGCGAGTTGCTTGTTGATAAAAGTCGTCAAATTCAACTTCCACATGAGGCGTGGTACTCCCCAACTGTATGACAGAATTTAAAGGGACAAAGAAAAAAAGTTTTTGGAGCGCATTAGAATCTCTTCCAGCAGATTTTGTGCGCTCAATTTTTCGGCACAACTACCCTAACAACGATGTTGATCGCTCTGAAATCGTCTTTAAAAACTTCTTCCTCCATTTTCATCCGGTTAAATGTCACAAATCAGCGATTGATCCTTTTCAAACATTGGGCCTTGGTACCATTACAGCTTCGCTATTTTTCCTGCTTGTGATTACAGGTGTTGTTCTGATGTTTTTCTATATCCCAGCTGTTGATCGTGCCTATACGATCTTGGTCGATTGGTTAGACACAACTCCTTTTGCAATGATGTGGCGCAACACTCATAGGTGGGCTGCCCAGTTGATGGTGCTCTTTGTTTTTCTTCATATGAGCCGCGTGTTCTATATGGGCGCATATAAAGGACCGCGTAAATTCAATTGGACAATTGGTGTCATGCTGATGGTAGTCACTCTCATCATGTCTTTTACAGGTTATTTATTGCCTTGGGATCAGCTCGCTTTTTGGGCAATTACTGTGGGCTCTGAGATTGCTGGTTACGTTCCAGGTATTCCAGGCATGCAGTACAATATCAATAAATTGTTGCTGCTAGGTTCAACAACAGTTGGGCAAGATGCACTTATTCGCTTCTATGTTTTGCACGTCATGGTTTTGCCCATGATGCTTGGCACATTACTCGGGGTTCATTTTTGGCGCATTCGAAAAGATGGGGGGCTTGCAAGGCCTGCTGATCGCTTTCGCCCAGATCCTTATCGCGTTGTACAACGCTCAGATACAAAAGAGTCATTTGCTCCAGGAGTGCGCCGCACCTATGGACTTATGGAACTTGTACGCGGCTCAAATACAACGGTTGATCGTGGCCCTGAAAACTATATATTCACGTGGCCCAATCTTCTGCGTGCAGAACTCATGGTCTTTCTAGCATCAGCTGCTGTCGTCATTTTACTTTCTTTATTTATCGATGCTCCTCTTGAGGAAATTGCCAATCCATCTAAACCAACTAATCCAGCAAAAGCACCGTGGTACTTTTTAGGATTGCAAGAAATGGTCTCTTACAATGCATTTTGGGGTGGTGTTGCAATACCTATGTTGATCGTTATCGGTTTAGCTCTTGTTCCTTATCTTGATCGAAATCCCTATGGCTCAGGAGTATGGTTTCATAAAAGTCGCTATTTGGGTATTTTTATCTACACTGTTTTTATGACTGTTCAGGGAGTGCTTGTGATCATAGGGGTCTTTTTTAGAGGACCCAATTGGGGATGGATTTGGCCGTGGACCGATAACTTTGCGAGGCATTAGATGAAGTATCAGGTAGCACTGATTTTTTTCGCTCTACTTGTCGTTTTTGGAGTTGGCGTCTTCATCTATAAAGAGATGTTTCCTGAGTATAAAACCTATCAATATGCCTACCAAAATCTTGAGAAATTTCGCTCAACTATTACTAAAGAGAAGCCAGCTCCTTTTGAAATGGGAATCAAGCAAATCATGCTTTTAAATAAAGAGAATGGACCAGAGATTATTGATCGCTGTACGACTTGTCACTTGGCTATGAATCTCCCTCACTTCTCTTCCACTCGCTTAGCAAGGGATGTGAATGACAATCCATTGTTAGATAGTGCTGGAAATCCTATTTTAGAATCCAACCCGGACTATGTTTTTACTCAGTTGGAGGGCGAGATTTATAAGCTTGAAACTGAGGGGAAGAGTGCCGACAAACTTAAGAAGTTGCAATTTGCAAAAAAAGCGCTTGTGATGCACCCGCTCATCGGCGCAGAGACTAGATCTTTTGAATCTCATCCAATGGATCAATATGGATGTACATCTTGTCACAGTGGTAATGGTCGAGCAGTTGTTGCAGATAGGGCGCATGGGCCGCTCTATGATAATGAATATGAAGTGTGGGACCATAAGTTAAAAAAGCCTCAATTTTTGGAAGTTGATCCAAATAACGATCCTCAATTTGCACGTCTATATAACAATAAACCCTCTCATGAACTCGTTTTTCAAACACATCCGCTATTAGTTGGAACATTGATTGAAGCTAAGTGTGCTCAGTGCCATCAAACAAGTGCAAGTGCAATGGAGCAAACGCTTGTGTGCATCAATGATTTTGAATTAGATAAGAGCGTACAAATAGCGCTACTCAAACAGACTCTTGCAAATGACTATTCAGCTCTAGAATCCCTGAAACATCTTCACGGGTTGATTCAAAAAGAGGGGCGAGAAAAAACCCTTGAATGGCTCAATCAAGAGCTTAGCAACAGTGAGAATAGCCCAGAGCAGATCGATGCATTTGAGGGGCAGTACACCTTTGTAAAAGATCATGAGGAGGTTGAATTTGCTCTTTATGTTGAAGCTGAGCGTCTTCTTGGATCTGAAGAGGCGGCAGAAAACTTCTTTTTGGGAAAAGAGTATTCAGTTGGAGGAGGATTAATCGGCGATAAAAAGCAAGCGCTTGCAAAAATAGAGAGTGCAGTTGAACTTTTTGATCGCTGCAAAGAACCACTTTTTGTTGCGGGCCAAGACAAAGAAGTTGTCAAGCGGATGCGCTCAAATCTTGATGCGCTTTTATCAAGCTATCAAAGGGGCAAAGAGTTGTATATTTCACAGGCGTGCTACGCGTGCCATCGTATCGCTGGATTTTCTCGCTCAAGTGTGGGCCCTGAGTTGACTACAGCAGGCCTTAACTATCCCTGGTATATCAAAGAATCGATTGTTTGGCCACAAGCAGATCTCTCTTCATCGACTATGCCAAATTTTCATCTCGATCATGAAGAGCTCTCTGATTTAATGGCCTTTTTGATGTCACAAACAGGAGATCGAAAAGCGATTTCTGAAGTGGATCATCAAATTTCTTTAGCTGCTTGGGATATGGGAGCTAAGATGCCGTGGGAGAAGCCTATCGCTCCAACTCAAATCAAAAACTTAAATGCAGGAATGATTACATATGCAACAGAGGGGTGCGCCTCTTGTCACAAACTGAAAGGATTTGAGTCGAAGATGCAGCTTCATGATTCAGAGTGGTTTGTTCGCACTTTCCCAGATGGAGTTCCAGGTTCCAAAATTGCTATGACAATAACTGCTGAGAAAGAAGCGATCGATCAGTTGATTACTGATGGTGGAGAAAATCGCATTTTAGAAGAAATTGAAGCGTTGCAGCCTGGACTTATAGCTGGTTTTTACTCTAATTTCCAATTCGCAAAGCGCGCTCTGCACGATGAGGCTGATCAAAAAAGGCTTCATAAAGTGCTGATGGCCTATATTCAAGAGTATGGACTTGGACGAGATATTGCTCCTCCACTTAACTGGTCAGGCGTCTATCGCGATGAGGGTTGGCTACTTGGACACTTTCAAAATCCACCAGGGTATACAGCAAAATCGATCATGCCGGTCATGCCATTTGATAGCACCAAGTTCTACATGCTAGATGAAATGCTCTATCTCCTTGGGAAGAAAAATCAACAACGCTTTGAGCAGATATGGAAAAAAGAGGGCTTTAAACCTGCTGTTGCCTATGAGGCTCTTTGTGCTGCTTGTCACGGTCCAAATCGGCAAGGAAATGGGCGTGTTGCAGAGTGGATCTACCCTATTCCAAAGAACTTGCGCGACCCTGTTTTCCTTGGTAACTTGACTAAAGAGCGGGCGATAGATTCTATCACTCATGGTGTTATGGGAACACCAATGCCCCCTTGGGGAGAAGCGGTTGAAGGACAATCTGCTGTATTAACAAAGACGCAGATTACTCAACTTGTTGACTGGCTCTATCAAGGGCTTCCACCAAATCTAAGGGCTCATAAAGAAGAAGAGAAGTGGAGTTATACACCACAAGATGTCATCAATGAGATGAAAAAAGAGGGGGACATCTTGCAGCCTGCTCCACAGGTTATTGAGGTTGCTGACTACTTTGAATCGCGTCCAAATCCAATTTTTGGACCGGATAAAGAGCTTTTTTATATTCAACATCACTATGCAACTTCTAAAAATCTTGAAGAGGCTCGCACTTACTACGATGTTAACTGCTCTGTTTGTCATGGAAAAGAGGGATCTGGAACAGGAATGCGCTCCACATCGATGATTGAAGCGAAACCACGCATGTTCACCAATCTTCCATGGATTCGAACACGTGACGACCTTCGTTTGCTCCGCTCCATTAAATACGGCGTTCAAGGAACGGCCATGACTCCATGGGGAGATCAAACAACGGCGGCACTACGCATGCAGCTTGTTTTGTATATTCGGCAGATGACTCGCACTATTTTACTACGAGACGATCTTGAAAAAGCTGTCTACGAAGTTTTCGACAAACAAGTCATTGCGTTAAATTTAGCACGTATTCCCAACTATGAAAAGCTCGAAGCACTCAAGATAGCTTATGAAAATGAAATCTTAGAAGGGAAAATTCCAGTTTCTAAAGCACCACTTGATGAAACAAAAGAGATTGATACTCACTACTTAAAACAAATTGATTTGGTTGAAAAACTCAAAGCAGTCTACTTCAATCTTGGCACAAAAATCATAGCCGCAGATATTCCAGGAGCCATTGTAGAAAGCTATATCGCTTTTATCAAAACGCGCCAAGGTGAGCCCAAAGCACTTCTAACCTACCTTGACCAAATGGTCGCTGAAACAGCTTCACAAGAACAGATCAAAGAGCAAAGACCTTATATTAATTTGCGCACCACAATCCTAACAGAGCTCCTATATGCAAAAAAACTCGAAGATATACTCCTTCAAGCTCAAAATGAGAATTTCGGCCAGCGTGAAAGCTCTCGCGATTGATTATGATTTAGACATTCCCTCGCTTTTCAAAAAACTTCGCGCTGTTTCTCTCCTGAGTTTTGAGGAAGGACTCATTTCAAAATTATCATTCCGGATTTAATCGACTATATCTATGACACTCAATGTTTAATGAAAAAAAAGAGGAAATTTCGTAACAGTGCAGATGCTCCCTCCTTCATCGGGGGCATCTAAATGAAGCAGTAACATTTTTATTTCATTGAACATAAGATCTCTGTTATCATGCCTGGCATGAATTCAGAAACACCACTTTCTACCCCAGCTATTTCTGGCACAGTTTTTGATGCACTATCCGAATCGATCCGTTCAGAGCCCCAAGCAAACGAAAGTCAAATTTTACTCTATCAAACTGAAGATGGTCGCCAGCGCATTGAAGTGCGACTGCAAAATGGCTCTGTCTGGTTAAGTCAAAGATTGCTTGCCGAATTATTTGGTGTCGGCGTAAACACCGTAAACTACCATATTAAAGAGATTTATAAAGCAGAAGAGCTCCGCCTCGAAGCAACTATTCGAAAATATCGAATAGTTCAAACAGAAGGGGAGCGTCAGGTTTTTCGAGAAGTAGATTTTTATGATTTAAGGATGATCCTAGCCGTTGGCTACCGCGTCCGTTCTCATAGAGGTGTGCAATTTCGCCAGTGGGCTACAGAACGATTGCAAGAATATGTTATTAAGGGTTTTACATTAGACGATGAACGCTTGAGCAAACCTGGGGGCGTTGATTACTTCGACGAACTCTTGGATCGCATCCGTGCCATCAGGTCATCCGAACAACGGTTCTATCAGAAGATCAAAGACATCTACACCCTTAGCGCTGACTATGCTCCTGAGCATCTTATGACTCAAGAATTCTTCAAGACCGTACAAAATAAATTGCTTTATGCCGTCACTGGATTTACGGCGGCCGAAATTATCCACAAAAGAGCTAATGCTTCCAAACCGAACATGGGGCTGACAACTTGGGATGGTGCAGTTCGTGGAAAAACTCTGATTAAGCGCGATGTAGAGATATCTAAGAATTATTTAAATCACGAAGAGATTAAAGATCTGGAATCGCTTGTGGACCAATACTTGGACTTTGCTGAAAGACAAGCGCGTCACAAGAAAGTTATGTACATGGCGAATTGGAAAGCTAAACTCGATGCTTTTCTTGAACTCAACGATGACAAAATCCTTAACTCTGCAGGCACAGTTTCTGCTGAAATGGCCAAAGAGCTTGCTTTGTCCGAATATGCAAAATTTGAGGAACATCGCAGAAGCGAAGAGGTGATTCATTCAGAAAAAGAGTTACGCGAGGCGCTTCAAAAATTTATGATCAATAGAGAAGCTCCCGACTCTTAGGAAATCTAGTAAAGGGATCTTCCTGCCAGCCGCTAAGGAGTATATGCAAAAAAACTCGAAGATATACTCCTTCAAGCCCAAATTTCTTATTGTGAGCTTGAAGGAGTATAGCTACAATGCCACCCATGTACGATGACCGTCCCGTCAAAATGATGCTCTACCCAGCTATTTTGTTTCTGCTAGTTGGACTTATCATTGGAATCTTCATCTCAATAAATGGATTTTTGGCGCCCAATTATTTCTCTGGTGAGTATGTCTCATTTGGACGTGTTCGTCCAGTTCACGTGGGCTCTGTAGCTATTTTATGGCTTCTCTCTGCAGACATGGGTTTGCTCTACTTCTTTGTCCCTCGCCTTTGCGGAGTCTCTATTTGGAGCTATCCCCTAGCTATTGTCACAACCGCTCTATGGTGGTTTAGCGCAGTCTTGGGAATTTTTTCCTATCCCCTTGGAACTAACTTTGGGTGGGAATACGCAGAATTTCCGATGATCATTGCGCGTATTATTCCCATTAAAGGGCTTATGACAATTGCGTGGGTCTTTTTTGCAACCAATATCTTCATGACAGTATTGAAGCGCAAACACAAACAGATGTACGTCTCGCTTTGGTATGCTGTTGGAACACTTATTTGGGCTTCATTCACTTTTGTAGTTGGAAACTTTGTCATTGAATGGGTTCCACAAGGTATCTCCCGCGTCAACACAAGTTTCTTCTATGTGCACAACCTAGTAGGACTGATTTTCACTCCCATAGGACTTGCCACAGCCTACTATTTTAGTCCCAAAATTTCGAAAACACCCATCTATAGTCACCGCCTGTCTATGGTGGGGTTTTGGTCGATTGCTTTTTTCTACGCTTGGATTGGCGCACACCACATGCTTCATGGTCCCGAATCACAATGGCTACAAACAACGAGCATCATCTTTTCTATATGGCTGATTATCCCCGTTTGGACCGTTGTAACCAATTTATTTGGCACTGTCAAACGAGGATGGGAGATGTATAGCAAAAGTGCAGCGCTGCGCTTTCTTACCATGGGTGTTGCCTTCTACCTCATTGTCTGCTTACAAGGATCACTTCAATCTCTTCGCAACGTGAATGAAATTGTCTCTAAAACTGACTGGATCATTGGGCATGCACATATGTCACTGCTTGGAACCTTCACATTTTTTGCCATTGGAGGCATCTATTACGCCATTCCTAAAATTACAGGCAAACCCCTTTGGTCTCTTCGGATGGCAGATTGGCACTTCTCTTTAGCTCTCACTGGCTCAATCATCATGTTTGTTTCTCTTTGGCTTGGGGGCTTTTATCAAGGGCTTATGTGGGCAAGCTGGGGAACTGGAACTACTTATGCTCAATTTCATGAAAATCTCAGCCGTCTACCCTTTTTGATGACCATTGAGAAAATGTGGTGGTGGTGGCTTTTCAGAACAATTGGGGGCGTTATTATTCTTTTAGGATGCACGATTTTTGCTATCAACATCTTCAATACCATTATTCTAGATGAGCGCATCGCTGAGCAAGAAGAGTATGCATGAAAAAAATTGAGTGGTCAGCTTTTTGGACAGCTATTGGAGTGATCATTCTTTTTGCTTCAGCTGTTGGTGTCACGCTTTTTGCCCCTGAATTCATTGACCCAAGTTGGAAACGCGCTTCTAGCACCTACCAAGTGCAGATGTACCAAGTTTCTGATCCAAATGTCTACATCAGTACATCTAACCCAGGCGGAACAGGCCTTCAATATGTCTATCACCTAAAAAGCGGCTTTACAGCACTTGCTTTTCAAGAGAGCGAAGCTGTGCGTATCATTGCGCCCGCCGAGCTTGAACACTACATCACACACATTGACGACAAAGAGCTTAAGCTTACTACCGATCTTCTTTTGCTTCGTCGTCCCGAGTCAAAAGAGCAGGAAGCAGCCTTTCGCAGCCAACATAAAGCAGAGCTCTACTACGAATTGTACGAACTTTATGATCCTCAGCTTGAAGAGGCGTTTACAGTTACTGAAAGTGACGGCATCATTGAAAATTGGTCTGATCGCTTTACACTCATCGGTAAGCCCCCTCATTACTATAGCAATGATGGTGTGATTTATGTCAATAATCCCAAAGAGTACCGCATCTCTCAAACCAATTTTCGCGGTGATAACTACTGGCTTTACGATGAAAATGGTGAGCCACTACGAGACATCAAGCAGCTCAAAGAGGGACGGATGCAATTTCTCTCTCGCAAAGCACTCATTGGTATGGGGGAAGATATTTACCGCATTGAAGGGTGTTGGTATTGCCACACAGATCAAACACGAACACTTGTCCAAGATACAGTGCTTAACGGAGCCACCAACTATCCAGCGCCCCCATCCTCTGCCAACGAATACATCTTTCAACGGGTCACTTTTCCTGGAACAAGACGCATTGGCCCCGATCTTTCACGCGTTGGCATTAAAAGACCTCACCGCGATTGGCATCAATCCCACTTCTGGTCTCCAAAATCTGAAAGCAAAGGAAGTGTAATGCCCTCATTTGGCCATTTCTTTGATAATAATCCTACAGGAACGATGCAAAATTCGTATGGCGTTCCCAATTACAAGTTTGAAGCAATTTATCAATACCTAATGACAAAAGGTACGCGTATCTTGCCACCAACTCAAGCGTGGTGGCTAGGAGATGATCCCATTCAAACGATCGACATCATTGAGGGAAGAAAAAAACCTTAGAAGATTTTGAACAGGTTCTTAGAAACCTAGCCCGCATTTCTCACGATTTTTTTCGAAAAAGTGTGAGAAATGCGAGCTAGACTTCTAAAAAAAAATTAGCTATACAGGGTTTGATTTAACGATGTAGGCTATGGAAAGAAAAAAGCCAGTACTCTTTATTCTGATTTTTTCTGCCGTTATCCTCCTCTTTTTTTTGCTGATGCAACCGTATGAAATTAAAATCGGGGGGCATGCAATTTCTGTGCTTTTTCCAGAGGGGAGCATTGGAGCTAAACAGCGCAATCTTCTGCTCTTTATTCAAGTTTTGATGCTCATTGTTGTCATTCCTGTCTATATTTTAACTTTTCTCTTCTCCTGGAAATACCGAGCTCAAAATACCAAAGCTAAATACGATCCTGATAAGGCTCATTATAGATTTGTGGAGCCTATTTGCTGGGGCATTCCGTGCATTCTTATCTTAATTATTGGGATAAGCACTTGGATAAAAACCTATCAATTAGATCCCTATAAGCCAATTACATCTGAAAATAAAACAGTGACGATTCAAGCTGTTGCTCTTCAATGGAAATGGTTGTTTATCTATCCTGAAGAAAAAATTGCCACTGTCAATTATGTTCGCTTTCCAGTTAAAACGCCTATTCACTTTGAAATCACAGCTGATGCTCCGATGAATTCTTTTTGGATTCCTCAACTTGGTGGACAAATCTATGCAATGCCAAAAATGAGAACAAAATTATATCTCATTGCAGATGAAGTGGGGGACTTTAGGGGATCGTCAGCAAATCTAAGTGGTGAGGGTTTTGCTGGGATGCATTTTGTGGCTACTGCAACTTCTAATGAAGAGTTTCACAAATGGGTCAATGAGGCAAAAACATCTCCTAAGAATCTCAATTTAGAGGAATATAAAACTTTGGCCTCCCCAAGTAGCGATGAGCCCCCCTCAACGTATCAATTAGGCACAGAAAATCTTTTTGAAGCAATCATTATGAAGTACACACATCCTTTGGGCCCGTCCAAGAATAACTTCATCATCTTAGACTGCACCAAAGCTCCCGGGGTTG
>CAMAUB010000022.1 GCA_945861315.1 Chlamydia trachomatis | reverse complement strand
AATTATTTTTTATTTATTTTTGTGTTTTTTATATCCTAAAGCATTGGGTAATGATGGCCTAAACTACCCTGATTTACCAAAAATTCAAGAACGGTATTTGCAAGCGCAAAAAGACATCGTTTTGCAGAACAGAACAATAAAAGATCAATATACTTTTAAAGTTTTGGGAGAAAATTTCGTTGGTTTTCCTAATTCCACTATAACCTTAAATTTGATGTAATCTATTGGAATATTCCATTTACACCAACCCAAGAATCGAACCCCACTTTACTTGATTTGTCTGTGTTTGATCCTGGTAATAAATTTTTGGAACGGTATCTAATCGAGAGTGCACAATTTGTTAAATCTGAAGGTATTGTATATTTAGCCTATTTACCCACTCATGGAGATGTTTCAAAAATGAAAGCAATTGCTAAGCGGTATAACTGGAACGTAAAACTGCTTGCTCCAACTGGTAATGAGGATTCAATCATCGTTCAGTTGTATGAGTTTAAGCAAACTAAATGAGCTAGCAGCACTTGGTTCCATATAATAGACTTCTTGCATAACTTACCGTGAGTCGGTAAGTTATGCAAGAAGTCTAATGAACGGTGTTACCATAAGTAGATCCAAAAAGGTGCCGGACATTTCTTCCGTTGGAAAAAATTGTCCGGCACTTTGCCCAGGAAGGGACTCGAACCCCCACACCTTACGGCACCAGAACCTAAATCTGGCGTGTCTACCAATTTCACCACCTGGGCTAGTGGGCTTGAGCGAGCAATTTACCATTCTGCTCAAATTTACGTCAATCTTGATCTTAATGCAGCTATTCATTATGTTATGTCCTTATGGTTGAAAGTTTAACTCCCCTAGAGTCTCTTGAAGAGGTCGTAAAATTCGCTCCAGATGAAAAAGCGGTCATCGAAACTGACTTAGGCATCTATGTTGTGGAAGTTTGGGAAGGTGATTCAACGCAAGTTTCCACTTATCTTCAACAGGTCAATGAGGAGTGGATTTTAGCTCAAAAACCTGAGGTATTCTCAACTTTGGTTGAACAGCATACAATTATTTTTTTCTCTAAAGAGCTTGTCGAGGTGGAAACAGAGATTCACACTCTTTTTGGAAAGTTGGAAACTACTCCCATTAAAGAACAACCAAGGCAGGCAACCTCAAAACCAGTTGTCAATCAAGAGAGTACCGCTAATAGAGCCATGCCTACGATTGATATTCGCTCACAACGTCCTATTGCATTTGACAAGCATCAAATGCCCCCCCTTCCAAAAGAGGCTGGAAGCATGCCTAGTTCAATTTTTTCCCTAGCAGCAAAAGTTTATACGCAAGAGAGACACAAAGCAGCAGAGAAAGCTGAGGTGCAAGGCAAAACAACTAAGCAGGAAGGCTCAACACTTTTAGTTACAGCTGGAATTCGCAAAGAAGAAACTCAAGAGCTTGACCTTAAGCGCGAGCGCGAAGGTAGCGGACAAGGAAAGCAAGATCGTGAGCAAGAAAAAGAGGATCAACGCAAAGAGCAGCAAAAGCGCTTTAAAGTTGAGGCTGCAAAGACGGAAGGAAAAAAAGGTGAGCCCACAATCAATACGATCTGTAATGACGGGCTTCAAGGGATGGAGAATATCTATGTCCGTTTCATGGCTCTTATGGCTCGTATTTTGGGACAAGCTGAAGCTGAAGCGCACGACCTATACAACAAAATTAAAGCACGAACAGATAAAATTGACCTTCTAACTACACTGATTCAAAAGATAAACTCATCCTCTGGTGGCGTTGATTGGGAAAAAGATGTGCAAATGCGCAAGTTGATCGATCAGGTTAGAGAGTGTGGCGTTGAAATTCCTCCAGGAAAGTATAGCTGGGCAGAAGATGAAAAAATTCTCCTTAAAGAAAACATCCAAATGCGCAAAGATAGCATGGAAAAGATCACACAACTTGAGCGAACTGATATGCAGCGCTATTTGCAAGAAGCGTCTCAATGTCATCAAGCTCGTTCAAATATCTTGAAGCTTCTCAAGGAAGTTGTGGATACAGTCATTTACAACCTTCGCTCATGATTAAGGATGTTCTACAAGATCTTGGCATCGAAGATCCTGAGAAATATCTTGAAGGTTTTATTCAAGACAAATTACTTAAAAGCAACAACTTACAACAAGCTTTTGATATTTCTACAGAACGTATGCGTCTCTATTATCGTGACGCTTACTCATTTTATGAGCAACAGCACTACAGTGAAGCAGCTGATTCATTTCGTGCTCTTGTAATTTTAGATCCATTCACAAAGAAATATTGGATGGGCCTTGGTGCTGCCCTGCAAATGCGCGAAGCGTATGAGAAAGCATTGCGAGCTTATGCAATGGTAACTCTTCTTGACAGGCACGACCCATACCCGCATTATTACGCCTATCAATGTTTAGAAAAGTTAAGGAAAAATGAAGATGCGACTTATGCACTTGCACTTGCAAATGAACTTGCTCAGGTGAAAAACATTCGCTTTAAATAGGTGCTCTACAGTACTGTAGATGTTTAAAAGTGTGTTAAAATGTTCTCTCAAATGCCATCGTGGGTTCCGTTAGATTGCATTCCACAACCAGTGGAAGAGCTGCAGCGCTTTGAACAAGTCTCAAAGTTCACTGATGGTCGCTCTTATTCTTCGCAATCTGACTCTTTTTTTCAAGAAGGGAGGCTTTCAACCTCCGAGCAATCGCATACATTTCGTTTACATACGCATGAAAAAATTATGCAACCTTGCAAGCAAGTATTTCAGCAATCGGAAGTTAGAAGTTTGATGGCAACGTATAGGGAAGGGGTATCAAAAACTTTTCCCAGGCTCACTTTGGAAATTAAGCAAGCAGATGCTCCTTCTTTTTCTCCACTTCCACAAGCAGGATTTAAGCAAGTTGTCGGTGTTGTCTTGAGAGTACTCTCTCAAATGCCTACTGTTGCAAAACCTCTTCCTCGCCCTATAGATGCTTCTTCTCTACGCGCTCCCACATCTTTTGCTTTACCTGGACAAGCAGATGCAACACACTCTTCACAGGCGGCAAGGGTGCAACTTGATCAAAAGCAGACAACTCGAGATGAAAAGAGGGTGGAAAAAAAAGAGGAGCAATCTCCTGATGCAAAACCCTTATCAAAACGGACAATTGAACACTTTGTTTTTCCCCTCTACATCAAAATTGATGAAAAAGAGGAAGGGAGGCGACAAGGAGCGCGCGATACTGCGAAAGCAATTTCAAAGGTAAAGAAGAAAAAGGTCACATGGTCAGCAAGTCGGCAGCACACCTACCACTATCAAAAACCAAGTAAGCGACCTGAGCTAGAACCTCCCCGTCTTGGAATTTTTGCTCTCTACTATATTTTGTCAAAGCTTGGCATCCTCTCTGATGCTGCCTCACATTGGGAAGCGAAAGAAGATATCCAAAAAAACCAAGAAGAGCTCGATAAGTTGCATAAGCTGCGCCTTGAAGAGATGCAAAAAGCCATTAAGAGCGAAGACAAAACAAAGCGTTGGAGTATCTCTACGCAAATTTTCTCATGGATGGGCTCTTTCATGGCCATTATCACAGGTGTTACGATGATTATGAGTGGTGTTGGAGCAATTGCAGGGGCTATGATTTTGACCTCGGGACTTTTCATGCTGACAAACCATATTTTGATGATCACTGGCGGCTGGGACAAAATTTGCGATAAACTTCCCGGTGACGATAAGCAAAAGAAAAAAGCAGTTGTCACGTGGATGCAGATTGGAATTACAGTGCTCTGTCTTATTCTTTCGGGTGCCGGTGGTATCTTTGGAGGATTTGGAGCAGTTGGTGAGGCGATGCAACACTTTCAAGCTGTCTTTGGCGGAATCATGATGCTTGCAGGAGGCATTAGTTCGATCGGCCAGGGAGTCACTACCTACCAACACCGCAATCGGATGGCTGAAGGCTTACGATATAAACGAAAAATGGAACAACTAAAACACAAACAGGAAGATCTCTTCGAAAAGGCTCACGCTGGGGTTGATAGAATACATCAACTTTTTAAAGAGTTGTCACGCGCTCTTGATTTTGAAGCAGAGCTCTTCCGAGCAGACCAAATGGTCAATGGAAGGTAATTATGTCAGCAGTTATTGAATCAAGATCTGTCCACCAGATTTCCCCTAGTCAATCTCAGGGAGAGTCTGATGAATGCGTCACCGTGAATCTTTTTAAAGGTTCTTCTACTACACCAAGTCAACTTGATGCCACTGCCTCAAGGATTTCTTTTCAAGATCCTGAGATTCAAGATTTCTTGAGACAAGATGCTTCTGAGCAGCTCTCACAACTACTCGGCTATAAGGCAACAAATGGAGACATTTTTATGCTTTTTCTTGAGTTGATGAAACTTGAGATTGATAGTCAACAAAAGGAGAAAGTGGCACGACATGATGAGCGTCGTCTACAATTGCAATATCTTGATAAGGAAGTTGATAACTACAAAGCACAAGCAAAGTGGATGCTTTTTGGCTACCTAGGAGCTGGGGTACTTGGCATTGGATCTGGCTTAGCCCCTATTATTGGCCATACACATGGTAAGGGAATTTTGGATGCGCTTGCAACTTTCGATCGCTTTAAGGGACTTAAGCGGGTTGAGTTTTTTAATAGCATGGCGACGATGATGAACTCAATGAAAGAGACGCAACAAGCAATGGGTCAGGTCTATGGAACTAAAGCAGAAGGCGATCGAAAAAGATGGGAGAGCTTCTCTGGTATCCACAGGACAGATCATGAGGAAAAATCTGAAAAAATACGTAATTTAGGTGAGCGTTTTAAATCTTGTGAGCAGTTTCTTGCAGATGTTCTTCGCATGCAGCACGACGTTGCGATGCAACGTTAAGAAAAATATCTGCGCGGCCCCAGGGGAAGTGGCCGCGAAAGGTTTTTTTTGTGCGGAAGTTTGAGCTATAGTCTGATAAAGGATAGCTTGTGGTGATGATGCGAACGGATGGTTTAAGCGTTTCAAAACGCTCTACAAGTTTTTTTATCCACTCATCTTCCATAGCTGTACCATAAAGATAAATGACAGTTGCATCTTTGAAATCTGTTTTAAAAATATCATCGCATAGGAAGTTGACATAAGATGTGCGAGAAATTCTTTTAATTTGATTGGCTCGCTTAATATAAGTTGGAACATGATCAATCCCGATCGCATGGCATTTGACAAAGTGGGAGAGCCAAAAGCAGGTGCGTCCTGTGCCACAACCAAGTTCATAGACAACATCTTTTGAAAGAATGCGACACTCTTTTGCAATTTTATCAAGCGTTGTAAGTGGTGTTTCACCATAGAGATTAGCTTTAGAAAAAGCACGGCTAATGCGGTGAGGATTTTTTAGAAGATAAAGAGTCCAAAGCAGAGTGTCTGTATAGGCAAAGTGAAGGTTTTTATAATAGCGCACAACCACCTGTCCCCATGCGAAGGGGCGAAAGAACATGGCGTGGATATTAACAACGATTAGACTTCTTGCGTAACTTACCGTGGTCGTTAAATGGATCTTTTTGCACATCTTTTTTCCGTGCGTTTTTCGCCTACTCCATTTGAGTATGTCAAAAAACGCACGAAAAAAATCTACGCAAAAATTTCTCATTTCCCGACTCACGGTAAGTTACGCAAGAAGTCTACCTACCAGTTGATGTATTGGCCTGGTTTTAGCACTCGAAACTTCTCCCATGACAAGTTTTTCTTCTCCATTGCTCGGTAAAGATCAAACGGGGGGCGATGAATTGAGTCGGATGAAAGCTTGAAGGTTCCAAAATGACCTCCTATGCTCAACTTTGACTGAATTTCGCCATGTATCGCAAGCGACTCCTCTGGGTTGATATGCACTGATCGCATAAAGCGGCGTGGTGAATAAACCCCTATGGGGAGTAGACTTAAATCAAACGACCCGAATTTCTCTCCTATTTTACTGAAATCAAATGGATTATATCCCGTATCCCCTGCAAAGTACACTCGTTTTTTCGAGTGATCTGATTCAATGACGCACCCCATCCAAAGGGAGCGATTGCGATCATGGAGACCTCGTCCAGAGAAGTGTTGTGCTGGAACAGCAATAAATCTAAAGTCTTTAGCCTCATATTTTTCCCACCAGTCGAGTTCAACGATTTTATTTTTCTCAGATTTGGGAAGGGTTTTTTGAATCCACTTTTTCACACCAAGCGGAACAATCCAGGTCACATTTGGATAAAGTCTATGAATATTTTTAACAGTTTTCTTATCAAGGTGGTCGTAGTGATTATGACTGATCACGATATAATCAACTTTTTGTAGCTGCTCTAAGGAGTGAGAGGGAAGATGTTCGCGCTTTGGGCCTATAAAAGAGATAGGAGAGCAGCGTGTATTCCAAATAGGATCAACTAAAATTCCCTTCCCATCAAGCATCACCCAAAAAGTTGAATGATTGATCCAAGCTACATGGGGCCTTGAAAGATCAGCTTCTTTTTCATCGTTTGGAAAAACGAAGTTTTCAGGCATCTCTTCTAAAGGCTCAGAATCATTATAAAATCCAAACCTCCAAAGTAGGTAGTGAATAAATCCTCTTGGGACATGCTTCTGATGTGGGTTTAGGAAACACCCAAGCCAATTACGTCGCTTCATTATTTCTTGTTAACACAAGCTCTAAACTTGAGTCAACTGCTTCGGAAGGTGAAAAATGACATCTTCAACTGCAAATACCACATCCTCAATTGAATCGATTCCAAATTTTTCAATTTGTTTAATGCAACTTTGTACGATATTTTCTGGAGTGGAAGCTCCCGCTGACAATCCAATGGTATCAACGCCTTCAAACCACTTCGAGTCGATCTCTTCTGGACCATTGATGAGGTATGCTGGTACAAAGCGCTTGATTGCAACCTCACAAAGACGATTAGAATTAGAACTTGTTACATCCCCAATAACAAGGATAAGATCACACGCTCCAACGATTTCACGCAAAGCCATCTGCCGATTTGTCGTTGCATAGCAGATCGAAGCGCTTGGCAGGGTTTCAATGTGTGGATATTTTTCTCTAAGAGCTTGTGTTACATCAGCAACATCATCAAGACTAAGCGTTGTTTGAGTGATGAAAAAAAGTGGTGTTTCAGAAGAGAATTTTAGTGCCTGTACATCTGCAATATTCTCAACAATAGTTGTTTGATCAGGCACTTCCCCTGCTGTCCCAATGACTTCAACATGTGTTTTATGCCCCACTAAAATAATGTGGTATCCTTTGTTAGCAAACCGCTTGGCTGCCGAGTGAACTTTGGTGACAAGACCACAGGTTGCATCAATTTCGATCAGGCCACGCTCTTTAGCTTCAATGCGTACTTGCGGGGAAACGCCATGTGCAGAATAGATGAGTCGTGAGCCTTTTGGGACAGCTGAAAGATCCTCAATGAAAATGGCGCCGCGCTTGCGCAACTGATCAACTACATGGCGATTGTGAACAATCTCATGTTTTACATAGATGGGAGCTCCCCAAATTTCTAGAGCCTTTTCAACGATTTCAATTGCACGTACAACACCTGCACAAAACCCACGAGGCTTAGATAATAGCAGTTTCATTGCAGCTAGTATCACTTATAGGAAGAATCGATTCAACTGTTTTGAGAATCTCGTCAACATACTCTTGATAGTTATGTTCCATATCATTGATTGTCAATGAATAGAGAATGTCTGGAATCACGCCAAGATTTTCAATGGGGTTTTGATCTACTCTTTGTGCCAATGAGGCTGTAAGATGAAACTCTGCCACTCCATTTTGGTTGGGATACCAGGTTTCCATCACATATCCTCCAGCTCCAGCTGTTCTCTCTCCTAAAATTGTGACACGCTTATTATCTTGCATAATCGCAGGAAAAAAATCTCCTCCAGAGAAGTCAAGACTATTGGTTAAAAGAAGAATTGGTTTTGTGTAGTGGCCATCTGGGTGAGGTTGAATCTCATCCACTCCAAAAAGGTAGGTTGGATCGGTATAAAGCTTTCCTTCATTCCACTCCTTAATTAAAAAGCGGAAAAAGCCTCTCATAAGATCGACAGTTTCCATAGTGACTGGGTAGCCACCTAGTGTATTTCCTATAGCTTCCTTAGCTTCACTCTCTGTTTTAACGTCATCTAAAGAAGGGAGATACGAGACAGCCATATAGATCTCATCTTGAGTTAAGGTGATACGATGCTTTGGAGTTGCCAAAGGGTAGTCTGTCAAAGCTGCCGCAAGTGAGTAGAGATAGAAGAGAGAGCCTCCTGGGTTATTGATCTGGTCAATGACAAGAGCATCTGAATTTTCTTCTAAAAATTTGATCCACTTGCAAAACTCTACAGCCTCCGGCTCATCTCCTAAATAGCTTGCAATGCGGATGTAACCAACATTATGGCCAGATGGGGATTGGAAGATATAGGCATCAAAGACATCCTCTTTTGAGGTTTGCCAGATCTTCTTCCCAAGAGCAGGAATATAGCTTTTACGCGAGCCTAACTGGTGACGATTGTCAAGATCCAAAGAACCTCCTACATAAGAGCGTTTCCATTGTGGATAGACCATCATCTTTTGAAAAAGATCACTCTGATAAAGACAACGCTTTGGATTTTTCTTCCAATCAGAGAAGATAACAGCTGATTTGGTCGTTTGATTGAGAGATGTTGTCTCTTTTACATGTTCTGGAACATAATCCCATTCAAGATTCACTGTTTCTAAATAATCATTTTTCTTTCGTTTGAACTTCACTTGAACTGGTCCAGATGGAACTGTATGCCCCCTCTCTCCAATTCTGTTTGTCAATATTTTCTCTGAAAGCGCTTGATCTGTTTCAAGAGTATTTCCACTTCCAAGTTCTTCTAAACGAATGTTTTGAATGACTTGGTCTATAGGTTGATTATCAAACTCAACAATCTCATCCCCTACTTGATAAGAAAAGAACGAGCGTGGTAGCTGTCCTCTATCGATATAGCTTAGAAAATAGCGCCCCTCAGCTCCTTGGACAAGAAAAGGCAAGCTTGCTGACTCTGTAGAATAGAAGCTAACACCTACATGATAGTCACAAGATGCGTTGAATGCATCGCGCAAAATCTGTTGAAACTGCTTTGTAGAAGTCTCACTATTCACTCTTTTTTTGGCTCTATCAAATGTCTTATCAAGATCAAATCCTGCAAAAGATTTTTTCCATTCGAGTGGGGCATATTTTACTTCAAAAACATTTTTAATAAAGTCTAATTCAGTAAACATTCTTTTTTGAACTTTACTATTATTAGAAGAGACAAAACTCGTTGCTAAAGAAAATATAAATAAAAATGTAATAAGAGACCGAAATTTCATAACAAAGACTCTGTGTTAAGACAAAGCAAAGTAGTGTCTACTATAAGAGGAAAAAAGTCAATGAACCCAATATAATGCGTGAAAAGAAACTTTTTCTACTCTAAGATGTCGGCAATGAGATCTTTTTTGCTCTTTTTTTTATGTTTGGCAAGCTGTCAAAAAGAGGTTAATCATCAGTCAATTAAACTCAATTTTCATAGTGAACCAACCTCATTAGACCCTCGCCTAGCACGAGACCTCCCTTCTTTAACCGTAGCTCGTATGCTCTATGAGGGGCTTTATCGTCTGGAAGAAGAAGGAATTATTCCTGCACTAGCTGAGAGTTATAGCGTTTCGGAAGATCAAAAAAAATATACCTTTACCTTGCGTGAAGCGTACTGGAGTGATGGATCACCTATCTGTGCCTTCGACTTTGAAAGAACCTGGAAATCCTCATTAGACCCCTCTTTTCCAGCTGAAATGGTTCACCTTCTCTATCTTCTTAAAAATGGGGCTGCAGCAAAGCAGGGGCAAGCTCCCTTAACAGATATAGGCGTTTTTGCAAAATCTGAGCGAGAGCTTGTTGTTGAACTTGAGCACCCTTCTCCCTATTTCTTGGAAATGTTGACTCACCCTATTTACTTCCCTGTTAAAGAAGGGCTTTTTTCAAGCGGCCCTTTTTGCCTTGTGAAATGGCAGCATGGAAGTGAACTTACGGTTAGAAAAAACTCAACCTATTGGGATTCAAAGTCACTCTTGCTAGAAGAGATTACAATCACAATGATTGAAGATGAGCATACTGAGCTTAATATGTATGAAAGTGGAGAGCTTGACTGGGCAGGTTCTCCAAATTCGAGCATTCCTCCAGAAGCTCTTCCCTCTTTAAAACAAACACGCTCCAAAGAGCTTTTCATGCTCCCCATTGCTGGAACATATTGTTATAAATTCAATACGCTCGCTCCACCTTTTAATTGCCAAAAGATACGACAAGCATTTTCAAAGGCGATCAATCGAAGAGAGCTCATCGATGACATTCTACAAGCTAATCAAGCGATTGCATCTCGACTTATCCCTCCTTGTTTAGAAAGCGCTTTTATTGCCAAGATGGAAGAAGATTCCCCCCTCTCTCTTTTTGAAGCTGGCCTTGAACAGATGGGGTGGACTAGAGAGACAATGCCACCTGTCACACTGATTTTTTCTAGAAGTGAAAAGCATCAAAAATTGGCCCAAGTTGTACAACAACAGTGGAACAAGCTCTTCAATATTAAAGTTGCACTGCAAAGCTATGAATGGAATGTGTTTCTTGACCGGCTTGCACATCGCAACTACCAAGTTGGAGGCAGAGGATGGATCAGTGAATTTTCAGATCCTATAGCACTTTTAGAACCCTATAGATATACCAATGAACACCCTCTTGGTTCTGCAAATGATACAGGATGGACAAACCCAGAGTATGTCAAGTTGATTGATGCGGCAATTTCTGCAACTTCTTTAGAAAAAAGAGCTGAGTTTGTTGTGAAGGCGGAAGCGCTAATTCTTGAAGAGGCGCCGATTGCTCCTCTCTACCACTCAACGGCATGCTATCTGAAAAAGACTCACCTTAAGGGAGTCTACATGTCGAAACTTTGTGATCTTGACTTTAAACATGCCTATATTGAGGATTAGGTATACACAATTAACTTGAAAAATCAAAGGTCATTTTAAGTATGAATTTATCAAAACAAAAATGTTCTTCCAGTGGAAAGCAAGAATCATTACAAGAGCAAACTCAAATTGATTTAAAAGCACAGCTATCCGAAGGATGGGAAGTGATCAATGGTCACCATCTGGAAAAAACTTTTCCATTTAAAGAGTTTTCAAAAAGGTTAGCCTTTACAAATTTGGTTGCTAACCTTGGAGAGGAGGAAGGGCATCACCCTGACATTCATCTATCTTGGCAACGTGTACGCATAGCAATTTGGACAAGTGCAGTCAATGGACTGACCAAAGCAGATTTTATTTTAGCCGCAAAAATCGACAAAATTTCTCTTTAATCTTATAACCGAGGGGGAAGGGGAGAAAATAGATGAACCATTGTGTTTTCATCTTTTTGGTTTTGTTTTGTAGCGGCTGCGCTTTTTACATGCCGAATCCCCCATGTCCGCCACCCCCTTGCGCAAAGTTTCCAATCACTGACACATATTCTTGTAGTTCAGAAACTGTTGAGCTTTGTTTTCCAGATCCAAATGAGGAGCTTTCACTTTCTGAACTTGTTAATATTGCACTACAAAACAGTCCAAAAACACGTCAGTCTTGGTATAACGCAAAAGAAGCCGCTGCACAACTTGGTACTGCGCGTGGTGCCTACATTCCTAAGATTGACTTTCAGGCGTTATGGCAACAAGAGCAATTTTCTGCAGTCGATTTGAATATCGAATCGCTCAACTTTCAAAAAACTTACTCACTCGGCTTTTCAACCACCTACCTTATGTTTGACTTCGGGGGACGAAATGCGACGCTCGCCTCTGCAATTGCCGCACTTGCTGAAGCGAATTGGCAATATAATTGGGAAGTGCAAACTGTCATGCTATCGACCATCTTGAACTACTATGCCTATGTAAATGCTCTTGGCATTTTTCGTGCACAGGAAGATTCAGTTAAGTTTCGATTAACTACTTTTAAAGCAGCATCTGCATTAACAGCTACAGGAGTTCATAATTTATCTGACCAACTTCAAGCTGAAACCAGTTTACTTCAAACACAAATCGCACTAGAAAATGCTCGAAAAATTCTGAATATCAGCTATATCACTCTTGTTCAATCGTTAGGATTACCCCCTGACAGCTGTATTTCTGCTGCAACTTTACCTGAAAAAATTGAGACTAGAGCGGTGTGCGCAGATATGGCTGCCCTTTTAAGAACCGCTAAAGAACACCGAGCGGATCTTAAAGCTGCGCGCGCCTTTATTCTAGAGCAGCGCGCTAATATCCGATCTGCTCGCTCTGCTTTTCTTCCTACATTGACTAATACGACATCTGGAAGCAAAGTCTCTTTAAATAATTTAACATTTAACGCGAACTACAACTTACAATTCACCCTTGATATTCCTCTTTTTAGTGCTTTTGCTGACATCAATGCTATTCGGAAAGCGCAAGCTCAATTGCTTGCCGCTCAAGCAGTACTTGATGACGATGAGCTACAAGCCTATTTAGAAGTATTGACCAATTATTATGAATTCATTGCCAATACACAAATTTTGAAGTACAGTTGCAATTACGTTGAGATAGCAAATAAAAACCAACAAGTTGCTTTTGCAAATTACACTCATGGGGTCACAACAATTATTGACTTGATGATGGCAAATGAAGCTCTAACGTCAGCACAAATTCAAATGGTAAACGCAAAGACACAATTTTTAATATCCATTTCAAATCTAGCCTACCATACAGGAGGGCTTACGATTTCAGATGTGAAAGCCAACCAAACT
>CAMAUB010000021.1 GCA_945861315.1 Chlamydia trachomatis | reverse complement strand
CTCTCGGGCTTGATAGATCGTAACTGACCCCATATTTCTAATATTGGGTCAGTTACGATCTATCAATCGCGAGGCTTTCACGCAGGTCAAAATTATCATTCCGGATTTAATCGACTATAAGCCGACCCTTCTCCCCAAGGGAGAGTGCGTAGCGCATAAAAAAGTATTGTTGCTCTATCAAATTTCGCATATAGTAATAAACCATTATGCTAGACATTAAATTGATACGCAAAAACCATGCTGCTATCCTTGAAAAAATTCGTAGAAAGGAGCCAACGCTTGATCTTGGCGACGTGCTTATGCTCGATGAAAAGGTGCGTGCGCTCAAAATAGAAGTTGAAGAGCTGCAAAATAAGCGCAATAGCGACTCTAAAAAAGTTGGAGAGCTCAAAAAGCAGGGAGAATCTGCTGAAAAGCTGATGAGTGAGGTTCGCTCTATTGGCGAGCAGATCTCTACTCTTCATCATGTTCTTGCCGACGTTGAAGCGAAATTTGTCGATGCGCTCTCTCGTATTCCAAACTTGCCTATGGATGATGTTTTGATCTCTCAGGACAAAGAGAAAAATGTTGTTATTAAGGAGTTTGGCAAGAAAAAGTCACACAGCTTTACACCAAAGAATCACCTTGAGCTGAATGAAAAGCTAAAACTTTTTGATTTTGAGCATACAGCAAAAACTTCAGGGGCCGGATGGCCGGGCTATCGAGGGCTTGGAGCGAGGCTTGAGTGGGCATTGCTAACTTATATGATTGATATTCAAGTGCTTCGAGGATTTGAATTTTGGTTGCCTCCAGCTGTTGTGCGGCCGCATATAATGTTTGGATCTGGGCAAATGCCAAAGTTTGAAGGGCAGTTTTATGAAATTCATGATGATACTCATCCTCTTTTTTTGATTCCAACAGCAGAGGTTGTACTCAATGGGCTTCATTTTGATGAGATTTTGCCAGAAGATCAGCTGCCAATTAAGTATGCAGCTTACACTCCTTGCTTTCGAAAAGAGGCGGGTGCTGCAGGTGCTGGTGAGCGAGGTCTTATTCGTGTGCATCAATTTAACAAGGTGGAAATGTTTGCCTTTACCCACCCTGAAAAGAGTGAAGAGATGTTTGAAGAGATGTTATCAATTGCAGAGGAAATTTTGCAGGGGCTTGGTCTTCACTACCGCCTTACAAAGCTTGTCACAGGCGATATGTCTTTTACAGCAGCAAAGACGGTTGATGTGGAGGTTTGGTTGCCAGGACAAAATCGCTACTATGAGGTCTCTTCAATTTCAAATTGTACCGATTACCAAGCACGCCGCTCTCAAATTCGATTTAAGGATAGGGGGGGAAAGGCCGAGCTTGTGCATACGCTTAATGGGTCTGGCTTGGCAACTCCCCGCTTGATGGTGGCAATTTTGGAGAGTTGTCAAAATAGTGATGGTTCTGTCACTTTGCCCCCTGTTTTGGCAGAGAAGCTTGGCCTACATCAACTCATACCAACCCAATAAATAATGCTCATCGACGTTCGTAGCCCGTGTGAATTTGCAAAGGGGCATATCCCCGGTGCTAAAAATCTTCCCCTTTTTTCTGATCATGAGCGCGCTGAGGTTGGAACGCTCTATAAGCATTTGGGACAACAAAAGGCGTTTGATCTTGGCCTACAATTTGTTGGTCCAAAACTTGCCAATTTTGTCATTGAAGGGCGAGCTTACAATGATCAAATTGAGCTCTACTGCTCGCGAGGTGGAATGCGAAGCCATTCGATGCAGTGGCTTTTCAAGTCAGCTGGCATGGAGTGCTCAGTCAAAAAGGGTGGTTACAAAACTTTTAGGCGGTGGGTCTTAGAAACACTTGCCGCCCCGCGTACATTTAAAGTTCTCACTGGCTTGACAGGAAGTGGAAAGACGCAGCGGCTGCACGAACTAGAAAAGATGGGGGAGGCTATGCTTGATTTGGAGGGGGCTGCAAATCATCGAGGCAGTAGTTTTGGGATGCTTGGACTTCCTGGACAGCCCACAAATGAACATTTTGAAAATTTACTAGCTACCCGTCTATCTAAACTATCTGGTCCCATTTGGATTGAGGATGAGAGCAAAATGATTGGAACATGTAAGGTTCCAGATCCTCTCTTTGCTGCTATGCAAAAGAGTCAAAAAATTGTTATAGAAGCACCTAAAGAGAAGAGGATAGCCCAGCTTATTGCGCTTTACGCCCACTATCCAAAAAAAGATTTAATTGAAGCTGTGACTCGACTTCAAAAAAAACTTGGAAGAGAGAGAACAAAAGAAGTCATTTTAGCAATTAATCAAGATGACTTTTTTAATGCAGTACAATTCATTCTAGAGTACTATGATAAGGCTTATGACCGAACATTTTCACGACAAAGACGCAATTGATCATGTTATTCAAAAAAGAGCTGAAGGAATTGTGGCTCTCTCTGAATCACATGGGACCGAGATGCCAGGTCATCTTTCAGCTGGTGCTGATTGCGCCCGCGAACTTGCCGTTTATCTTTTCATTTTCTGGCTGCTTCTTTTTGTCCTTCAAGTTCCCTTTGCGCTCATGACAGCGATTTTAATAGCCTTTGGCGTAGGCCTTTTATCCTGGAAGACTGGCCGTAGCGCGCAACTTGGCTGGGCAAGGTTAGAGCGGCTGCATCGTGTGATTGAACAGGAACGCTTTGAAATTGAAAGTAACCGAGGTCAAGAGCGCGAAGAGTTGACAGCGCTCTATGCAGCAAAAGGATTTGAGGGAAAGCTTCTAGAAGATGTCATTGATGTGCTTATGGCAGATAATGACCGGCTGCTCAAGGTGATGCTTGAAGAGGAGCTTGGCTTGACGCTGCAAGCGTATGAACATCCGATCAAGCAGTGCCTCGGAGCCTTAGTTGGTGGATTTTGTACCCTTCTGCTTTGTGCTTTTTTCTACTTTTTGATACCTATCTATGGAATGTTGATAGCTAGTATCTTTGTTGTTTGCATCGCCTCTTGTGTTGCTGCGCTCCATGAAAAAAATCAAATTCTTCCAGCACTTATTTGGAATTTATCAATTGCTATAGTCGCTTTTGGAGTAGCCTATTATGTTTTACAAGCTCTATACCCATACAACTTGCAAAATTGAAATTTCGAGTATATTATGACACAATTTTTCTCTTCAACACGCGCAGCTGCCGAACTATTTGAACCCTTTTTTGATTCTGGGATGGAAGAGAGCATTAGTCCTTTTCTTAGCCCCTCTTCTCGCCTTTGGGGAAAAAATATTAAGTTAAAGTCATCACTGATTGCCGCATTTTTTTTGCTCTGCTCTTTCACTTTATCTTTTTTTCCAGAACATGACTCCCTTGTGAATCTCTTTCTTTTGCTAACTTATTTTTTTGCGGGAGTACCTGCCTTAATTTCAGCCATCCAAGATTTAGCCTCATTTGTAATCAATATCGATGTTTTGATGGTTTTAGCAGCCTTTTTATCTGTCTTTATTGGCAGTGGAAAAGAGGGGGGGCTACTACTTGTCTTATTCTCCTTTTCAAGTGCAATGGAGCGTGCTGTTAGCTCAAAAGCAAAAGGAGCTATTCACTCATTAAAAAATCTCTCTCCAAGATCTGCACATGTTGTCCAAGATGATGGAACATTAATTTCTCGCTCAGTCAAAGATATTAATCCAGGAACATTGATTCACGTTAAAGCAGGAGAGCTCATCCCCTTAGATGGAGAGATTGTCTTCGGAAGCTCATCAATTAGTCTTGTCCATCTCACTGGTGAAAATCTGCCTATTTCATGTAAAGTTGCAGATCTTGTTCAATCTGGCTCTTCGAATTTAGAGGGAGCTTTAACAATACGTGTAACCCATTCTAGCGGTGATTCAACTGTAACTCGAATTATTCGCTTGATTACTCAAGCTCAAGAAACTAAGCCCAAATTACAAAGATGGTTTGATAAGGTCACTAACCGCTATGCGATGACCATTATTATGCTCTCATTTTTAATTGCTATCAGTTTTCCATTTTTCACCTCCCTTGGTTACCTTGGACCCAAAGGATCTATCTATCGTGCCCTAGCCTTTTTGATTGCAGCCTCTCCTTGCGCCCTTATCTTGGCGATCCCAATAGCCTATTTAAGTGCCATTAGCTCATGCGCCAAACAAGGTATCTTACTCAAAGGAGGTATCATTTTAGATGTACTATCTCGCTGCACGACCTTTGCTATGGATAAGACCGGAACGTTGACTGAAGGCTCCTTAACCTGTATTGACGCACCCTCTGGGGAAGCCCTTTGCATTGCTTATGCACTTGAACAAAATATTGACCATCCCATTGCTACTGCTCTTTGTAGCTATGCTTTAGAAAAAGGTTCTAAACCTGCAAAAATTAGTGAGTTTCGATCCATTCCAGGATTTGGCATTGAGGCGACCTACCAGGGGAAGCGTGTCTATATGGGCAATGCTAAATGGATCCACAGTAAGGTGAGTAATACTAAAGCAATAAAACATCAAGAGCATCAAGAAGATCAGCTTATAGCGCTTCTCTTAATTGGTGATCAGATCTCCTACTTTCGTTTCAAAGATCGCTTGCGTAAAGAGACAATTGAGACGCTGTCCACTCTTAAAAATAAATGGAAAATGAAGCTTGTGATGTTGACAGGTGATCACAAGGCTAGTGCGCAAATTATTGCAGCTGAAGCGCATCTAACAGAATACTATGCCGATCTAACACCTGAAGACAAACTAAAGCATATTATTCAACTTGCTGAAAAAGAAGACCTTGTCATGATAGGTGATGGAATCAATGACGCTCCAGCTTTAGCTCGTGCAACTGTTGGAATTGCAATGGGCCGCCAAGGGACACATACTGCTGCATCTGCAGCCGATATTGTTCTATTACAAGATAATATCGAGAAACTTGGTTGGTTAATGGCAAAAGCTCACTCAACTGTGTCAATTGTGCGTCAAAATGTCATTCTTGCCGGGGGCGCAATTCTTTTTGCGACCCTTCCTGCTCTCCTAGGATTAATCCCACTTTGGCTTGCGGTCTTGATCCATGAAGGCGGAACTGTTATTGTAGGATTAAACGCATTAAGGTTATTGCGTAAATAAACTTACAATTCAAGCGGGGGAAGCGCATGGATGGGGGAGCAACTCCTTCAGATTTAAGACAAGCTCTTCAGCAAGAGACGATTCGCTTTGAAAAGATGTACCTTTGGCTTAAAGAGAGCATGTCTGAGATCTTCTTTAAAGAGGTAAATGAGATGAGGGTCTTGCTCATCGTCCACTCTCTTATGGGCTTTGAAGTTCAAAACTTCTTCTCGGAAATTCATCTAAAGAACTCAGCAATGATTCTTTGCGTAGATAGTCCTGGAGCTGATGTGAAGATCTTGGAGAATTACCCCTTATATGGGATCAAAAATTACACAAGCTACATCTCAAGGAATCCTCTCCCCTATTTAGGAAAGAAGATAGAACTAAGAATCGGGATCATTTATTTCACAGAAGCTGTTGAAACGGTAGGAGAGCCTCTACCTGATGCGCATATTGAAGAGTTGGTTAGCAGTCTAATTGCTCGAAATCCAAATCGAACAGAGCAGCACTGTCTTGATCTGATTTCTAAATGTAATGTTCCTTTTCTGCGAAAAATTCCAATTGATAGACAACTCATTGCTCTTGAAATGTTTGAGAGAGCTCAAACGCGGGATCATTGCCAATATGAAGTTAAGTATGAAGAGAATTGGTCTGTGAACAATTCTCCTTCTATGCACATCATAATGGCTTGGAAAAATGTTCAAAAACATAATTTCCTTCATCGACTTGCAAAGGTTGTCCATCAACATAATTTGGTGATGGAGCGGGTCAACGCGACCTATATAAATCCGTATACTACTGAGTCTGTGTTTCTTTTATCTTTTTCCCTCCATGGCGCAAAAAAAGAAGCTGCTTGGGAGGCAACGGATCTTGCTGATTTTCTCCAGGAGGTTGTGACACTTAAATATTTTGGATGGGCTGATCTCATTGAATCAACATTTGTTTCACCTGGTTTGATTCGGGGTAATCTTGCCAGTTTACTGCATGCAATCTTACCTTTTGTTCATCAGGTTCTTGTGAATGTTGATGCCAATCTCTATAACTATGAGCATATTGAGGAGGGGCTGTGTCGTCATCCGGAATTAACAGTCAAACTCTTAGAAACATTTGAACATAAGTTTCATCCCTCCCGTCACGATTTAACAAAATATGAACAATCTCGGCTAGATTTTCTAAATCTCGTTGATCAGTTAGATACGGGGCATGAATACTATGACATCAGGCGAAAAAACATCTTGCTCCAAGCGATGAATTTTGTTCATTACACGCTCAAAACAAATTTCTACGTAAACAACAAAACCTCCCTTGCATTCCGGCTTGATCCTCACTATCTTGATCACGCTCCTTTCGACAGAAAAAAAGTTTTTCCAGAACTTCCATTTGCCATTTTCTATCTCAAAGGAATGCACTATTTTGGCTTTCATATCCGCTTTAAAGACCTCTCTCGTGGGGGCCTTCGCACAATTTATCCCGAGAAAAAAGAGAGAATGTTAGCTGAGTTGAGCACAATTTTTTCAGAGTGTTACAACTTAGCTTACACTCAAAATAACAAAAATAAAGACATCCCTGAAGGTGGTGCTAAATGCGTCATCTTTCTCAAGCCTTATGAACGTTTAGAATCTGAGGCACAAATTCTTCGTCGTGAGCTTGAAAGTGCAGGAATAGAAGATGAAGAGACCAATATAAGAATAGAAAAATTTATCAAGGAGCAGAAGCTTGAATACCTCTACCAAACACAGCGCTCTTTTATTAAAAACTTACTCTCTCTTGTCAACTGCTATCCAGATGGTGTACTGCGTGCAAAACATGTTGTTGACTACTGGCAAAAACCAGAATATCTCTATTTAGGTCCTGATGAAAACTTGCACAACAACATGATTGAGTGGATCGCTCATGAGAGTAGTAAAGATCATTATAGGCCTGGCAGCGCTTTCATTAGTGGAAAGCCCCATCTTGGAATCAACCACAAACAGTATGGTGTGACCTCCCTTGGAGTGCATATCTATGTTCAACAGATGTTAAAACACTTCGGCATCGATCCAGTCCATGATCTTTTCACAATTAAAATGTCAGGTGGCCCTGATGGAGATGTTGCAGGCAATTTCATCTATAATCTACACAAAAACTATCCGCAAACAGCTAAAATCCTATCTATTACAGACATCTCTGGCACCATCAATGATCCAAAGGGATTAGATCTTGATGCTCTTGTCAAACTCTTTCATGAGGGGAAATCGATTCGTCACTACCCTTATGAAAAACTAACAGAGGGTGGTTTTTTGCTCGACCGCGATACAAAACGCGAACCTTCTGCTTACACGCAGCAAACTCTTTGTTGGAGAAGCCTCAATGGCAGCGTTACTGCTGTTTGGATTTCTGGTAATGAGATGAATGCTCTATTTCGCCACAACATGCATCAAACCAAAGCCGACATCTTTGTCCCCTGCGGTGGTCGTCCTCGCACACTTGCTGACACTAACTACAAAGATTTTCTTACAAAGACAGGTGAGCCCACATCAAAAGGGATTGTTGAAGGGGCAAACCTTTATCTCTCTCCTTTAGCTCGCCGCGCTCTTGAGGAGAAAGGGGTCTTAATTATTAAAGATAGCTCTGCAAATAAAGGGGGTGTTATCTGCTCTTCTTTTGAAATCCTTTGTGGCTTAACCCTCAAAGATGAGGAGTTTCTAGAACACAAAGAAGTACTTATTAAAGAGATTTTGATCCGCCTGCAAGAGCTTGCTCTTTATGAGGCTACCCTGCTTTTTGAGACTCATAAAAAAAATGGAACCTCTTTAACAGACCTGTCAGATGACATATCAAAGCGAATCAATTTGTTTACCGATCAGCTCATCTCCTACTTGGAGAAAATTGAGCTCTCGTCAAATCCAGAAAATCCTCTTACCAAGTGCTTTCTATACTACTGCCCTAAATTCTTGCGCACCCACTACCAAGAGCAGCTACTAGAGCGTGTTCCATCCAACCACAAAAAGGCGATTATCGCAGCGCACATTGCAGCACGTCTTGTCTATAAACGAGGCCTTGACTGGTTCCCAACTCTTGTCGACATTCTTCCAATTGTCCTTGAAGACGCCCAAACGCTTTACAAAGAACTCTAATTCATTATATTGGGGAGATGGTTCCGTTTACATAGGTGCGAAGTCCTTCACCTGCGGAAAATTCGGCACGCATCTTGTAGCCTAGGTTCCCTTGTAACTGGTAGATTTCAAAGCCATCAAATGCTTGACTCGGCTCTCTAAATTCCCAGGCGATGATATTTGTATCGACAACCCCTTTTCCGCACACTTTTCCAACCATCTGGTTTTGAAGCTCGATAGAAAAGTTTTTTTGTCGAATTTCAAAGAGGCTGAAGTTGTTTTTCATGCTCTGGCCAAGCTCTGGTATATTAATCTGTTGATTAAAATAAATTTTACTATCTTCAGCAGGAAGAATGGTCCACCGCATGACAAAATCAAGCTCATCTTCAGCCATGCTGAAACAGATTTTGCCTCCTCCTTCCCAAATACCTGACCTAAAAATAAATGGATGGTCACTCAAAACATAAACCTTCTGCTATAGATACTTTGTAAAATGCCAAGTGCTGCCATGGTAACAAAAATGGAAGATCCTCCGTATGACACTAAAATTAGAGGAACGCCAGTTACTGGAAGAAGATGGCACATCATACCTATATTCACAAGAATATGCATAGCGATGTAAACTGAGACTCCTGCAGAAAGCATGCGTCCAAAATGGTCTTTTGATTTTACGGTCACCTGGAAACCGAAGTAGACCAATGCGTAAAAAAGCACTAGCATAAGCAAAAGGCCCAGTAAGCCAAATTCTTCACCAAAGGCTGGAAAAACAGAGTCGGTATAACCATAGGGGAGCCATCCTCGGCCGGTAAATTCTGAGCAGCGCCAGCCGCTTCCTTTAATGCCTCCAACTCCAATGGCAGTTGTTGCTGCCCACTGGTGGTGATTGTTGGGATTGAGCCTCTCATACTGATACTCTTTCATCACTTTTGTCACATAGGGTTGCATTTTCTCATGAGAGAATACGCCACTGAAAATAAGCAAAATAAAAGCGAGAGCAGAAGCTCCTAAGATCATCATGATACGTACCATTTTGGGATGTAAACTTCCCAAATAAAACATCACAAGTGTGACAGGACAAAGAACGAGTGCAGTGCCAAGATCTGGCTGCTTGAAAATCAGAATAAAGGGAATAGCAGCAATTAGTAATCCTTGACAACTTGTGCGCCAAGTTGATGCTGTCGAAGCGCTACGCTCTAAAAACCAGCTCATGGCAATCACAACAATGAGCTTTGCATACTCTGAGGGTTGAACGCTCACTCCAATGCCTGGAATACGGTACCATCTGTGAACATTTTGAATGGAGGGGGCAAAAAAAAGGCCAATCAAACTGATCAGCATGATGACATATAAGATCCATGCCCACTCTCTAATCTTATTGTAATCCATGCCTGCAAAGAAAATATAGACAGCCCAACCTAAAATAAAACGTTGGATTTGTCTTTGAACTTTGGGCGTAAAAAATCCAACCTGTCCGGGACTTGAGATAAATGCGGGGTCTGTTGCTGAAATCACCAATAAAGAGATAATCATCAAGGCTATAATGACAGGAACAATGCGCCAGTCAATACGATGTAAATAACGATGATTCCACATGATTCACTATAGTATTCCTAAAGTTTTAAAAGCGGAAGGTAGAGTTGATCAAAAATGCTGTTTCGCTAATAAATGTTGCTTCCGCTGTGACTTGAATTTTATTACAACCAACTAGAGTTGCTCCAAATGAGTAGCCCACATGTCTTAGTGACCTTGAAGAAATGAGTAAAAGCCTATCACCATCTTCATCTATAAAAGATTGATGTTTGCCAAAACTCGTATGGGTGCGGCTATAGTGAATTCCAGCATAGGGAAGTAAAGCTGTTGTGCAGCCCGAAATATTGATGCGATAGCTCCCCCCTCCACTAATTTGCCACTCATTATAGTGAAGATGAACGCGCTTGAGCTCTGTTGTTCCTACAGAAATAATTCTCGATTTTGCTCCAAAATATTCTACTTCCAAACCCATAAGAAAGTTGCCGCACTCCCACGCACTCCATTTGCCTCCAACATTGAGTGAGTATGATGTATCTGTACGTACATTTAACTTGGCTGAACTACTTGGTTTATTTAATGTTTGGGCTGGATAGTTAATAGAAAAATTTGTTCCACCAATGGCTGAAAATGCTTCAACACAATCACAGATGTTCAAAGACAAATAGCCGCCATTCATCCGATATGAAAAATCATGAATGGTATCTGGTCTGTTTTTCACATGTGCCAACATCGGATGTTGCTGAACATACCAGCCTGTAAAGCCAATGTTAAAACTCATAGAGTCCCACGGATCACAGTAATTAACGGGACCTGGTGTGCAAATCACTCCATCTGTCAATAGAGAGGCTCCTGCAGGATTGTACATGGGCAGGGCCTCTGCAATGGTCGTCATTAAGACGATAAGCAGAAGGATCCTCATGATAGTAGCGCTCCTTTAAAAGCGGAGGGTTGAGTTAATTAGGAAGGCTGTTTCATTGAGGAAAGAACCTTCAGCCGTTACTTGAATTTTGTCACAACCTACAAGCGTTATTCCAACGGCATAACCCCACGAGCGAAGTTGCTTCATATTTGAAAAAATCAGTGTGTGGGAAGCAGGATCTTTAAAAACCGCACTTGCTGAATCTACAGTTGTCCCTCCATAGCGACCTGCCAAATAGGGAATTAATGCAGTTGAATCTGAAGAGATATTAATGCGGTATGCTGCACCAAATCCAATTTGCCACTCTTTATATTTGTAGCTAAGTCCATTAGGTTCACCTACACTTGATGCTACTGTGGTAGAATTTATATTTGGATTTGTATTAAAGTATTCTCCTTCAACCCCAAATGCGAAACAACCACATTGAAAAATAGTTGCACGTGCTCCCACACTCCAAGAAAAAGCTGTGTCTGTACGAACATCGACTTTTTCATTCAAAGGAACAGATAAACCTCGAGCAGGAATAGTCGTAAGCAGATTTGTTGCACCTAGAGTTGAAAAAATCTCAAAGCGATTGCATGTATTTATGGCAATATAGCCTGCATTTGTCCTTTTTGAAAAATCTCTGATCTCATCACTCTTAGCTCCAGTGAGTTCCATTTTATGGTCACGAACATAGTAACCTGTAAAACCAAGATTGAAGCTAAATACATCATACCAACAGCAGTATTCTACTGGAGCCTCACATTTAACTCCTTGTGAGAGAAGAGAGGCTGCCGCTGGATTGTAAACTGGCAAAGCCTCAGCTACGCCAAGCAATAAAAATAAATGAAGTAAAAGAATATATTTCACACCTAAGGGATAGCATACCTTTATATTTTTGTAATCATTCTTTTACCTTTTCAAAAACCAAAATTCTTTATAAAGTCTTTATAACATCGAGTTATTAAGTTGAGATGAATATGAAAAAATTACTTGTATGCATACTCCTCCTTTGCTTCGTTCATACTGCGTATGCAGAAGAGCGAATGGTTATTAATAAAAATCAAGAGCTTTGGACTGAGTCTTTTGGAAATCTAGAAAAGGATAATGCAGTTTTGTTCATTCATGGGTGTGGAGCTCACGCCTATTGTTGGAATGACTATTTTCTCAAGCACTTTATTGATGCAGGCTACTTTGTCATCCGTTTTGATCAGCGTAATATTGGTCTTTCTGGTCCATCTTATGAAAAATTTGATATGATTGATTTGGCAGCCGATGCAATCTCTATCCTAGATGACTATGGGATTGATAAGGTGCACCTAGTTGGACACTCAATGGGTGGAATGGTCTCTCAGTTTATTGCAGCAAACTACCCTGACCGTCTACGTTCTCTTACGCTGATGTCAACAGCTCCTGTTGGGATCACACCGCGCCTTGAAAAATCTCTTACTTGGGAAGAGCTAAAATTAACGGCAATAGCTGTCGCCTACCTCACGGCCCCTCTTCCAGAAAATTATGAGAAGGCCCTTCCTCTTTACCTTTGGGCACTTGAGTTTTTTAATGGAGACTATCTTGTCGATCAAGAATTGGCTATTGATTACATTGACAAGCAATACCATCGCACGCGTCATCCGTATGGGGAGGGTCCAAGTCTCCATGCACAAGCCACTTTTGAGATGATGAGGACGTTGGATGAGCGAGCTAATATCTTCCATTATATTGATACGCCTGCGTTGATTATTCATGGAAAAAAGGATGCATTGATTTTAGCCACACGTGGTGGCATGGCTCTTAATGAAGCATTGCAAGATTCAACTTTGAACTTAATTCCTGGAATGGGGCATGCTTTCTTCCACAAAGGTCTCATCACAGAGATGTGTGAGATGATGTTGGAATTTATGGAAAAGCATCGTGAAGTTAAAGCATTATCACTTTGAAACGTTAGACTCAACAAATGAGTGGGCCAAGAAAAATCTTGGTTCTTTTGATAAAGCAGCGCTCACACTTGTAAGTGCTGATGAGCAAAGCGCTGCTCGAGGGCGGTATGGTCGTAGCTGGATCTCTCCAAAAGGAATCAATCTTTACGCTACCTACTGCTTTTTTCCAATAAGTGAGCAATGCGATCCTCTTCAACTGACGCACGTCATGTCTCTTTCTATTTCCAAGCTACTTGAAAACAAAAATCTTAAAGGCCAAATCAAGTGGCCCAATGACATCTTAATTGAGAAAAAAAAGATTGCAGGAATCTTGTGTGAAACAGTTCCTCAGGTGAAGTCGATGGGCGTTATTTTAGGAGTTGGCTTCAATGTGAACATGGAATTAGCGGCCCTTGAAAAGATCACTCAACCGGCAACATCGCTGTTCAATGAACTAAAAAAGAAAGAAGATGTAACAGCTATTCTAGGACAACTCACAGATTACTTTCAACACGACCTGAAGCTCTACTTTGAGAAAGGATTTGAACCGTTTTATAGTCGATTAAATCCGGAATGATAATTTTCACCGCGTCAAAGCTCTCGGGCTTGATAGATCGTAACTGACCCAATATTAGAAATATGGGGTCAGTTACGATCTATCAATCGCGAGGCTTTCACGCAGGTCAAAATTATCATTCCGGA
>CAMAUB010000020.1 GCA_945861315.1 Chlamydia trachomatis | reverse complement strand
TGAGATGCGAGAGCAGATAGGAATTGCGCATGCAGCAGTTTTGCCAGAACCTGTCTCTGCTAAGGCAATAAGATCTTTCCCTTCCAAAATCAGCGGAATCGCTCTCTCTTGGATTATGGTTGGTTTTTCATATCCCATCTGATGTAAAGCAGAGAGAATGGCGGGGTCTAAAGAGTAGGATTCAAATGTCATAAGCGAGATTGGATATTTTTGTAAAAGATGTGTTTTAAAAGGTTATTTGGAATAAACAGAAAAAGTGTGTAGAGAAGGCGGTAGCGCCAGTCGATGATGCGAAAGCCTTTTTTTCGCTCTATTTGATTGAGGATGAGCTTTGCAGCACACTCTACACTCATGACTGGTCCTTTGCGTTTTATACCCAAACAACTTGAAAAGTCGGATTTGGGCTGACGTGAAAGCTCCCGGGCTTTGACGCAGCCGAAATTTCGACTTTTCAAGTTGTCTGGGTATATCTTTACTTCTTTTTTGGCAGAGCGGTTGATAAATCTTGTATTTACCATACCAGGGCAGCTAACCAAGACACGAATGCCGTGTGGTTTTAGCTCAAAATCTAAACCCTGTGAAAACTTGGTTAAAAAAGCCTTAGAGGCGCCATAAGCAACCATCCCAGGTGTCACAAGCTCTCCTGTAAGAGAAGAGACATTTAGGATCGTCCCTTTAATGCCCCGTTCTTTGAAAAAACGGGCGGCCTCAATGCTAATCTCCATCGCAGCCAATGCATTGATTTGCACAATTTCTTTTTGCTCTTGAACAGAGAGGTTAAGCACATCGCCATAAGATCCAACTCCTGCACAATTGATAACAAGATTTGGGACATGTTGATAAATGGCTTCAATAACTGGTTTTGTTGTGATGCGCAAATCGGCATCGTGGCTCCCAAGCGCAATCACTGTGACACCATCTTCGGCTAACTTTTCAGCTATGGCTCGTCCAATACCAGATGTTGCCCCGGTGATCAAAGCTTTTATGATCTCTCTTTCTTTCATCCCTCTTCGCCAGGGCTATGAGGAGGATACTTGACGCGAGGATGGGAAGCTGCGAGCAATGTTTTTACAAGGACTTGCTTGACAACACCCAGCTCTTCAAAGGTGAGCCTTGACTCATCAAACTGCCCATCTTCCATCTTATGTGCGATGAGTCTGTCAACAAGCTGTGTCACGCTCCCCTCATTGAAAACATCAAGTGAGCGAGAAGCGGCTTCTAATGTATCAGAGATCATGATCACTGTTGACTCTTTTGTACGTGGCTTAGGTCCACTATAGCGGAACTCTTTCTCATCAACTTTAGATCTATTGCCATTTTCAAGTTCAATCTGCTTGTAGTAAAAGTAGTAAACAAGCGTTGTTCCATGATGCTCTTTGATAATATCAATAAACTGCTCTGGCAATCCAACTTTTCTAGCTAGTACAACACCTTCACTCACATGTGCGATAATCACCTGTGTTGATTCGCATGGAGTAAGCAGTTGATGCATATCCATCGAACCGAGTTGATTCTCGGTAAAATATTGTGGATTAGCCAATTTTCCTATGTCGTGATACTGTGTTGCAACGCGACAAAAAAGACCATTTGCTCCAATAGCTGTAGCCGCTGCCTCAGAGAGATTGCCAACAACTATCGAGTGCTGATAGGTACCAGGAGCTTCAATTGTCAAACGACGCAGAAGCTCATTTGAAGGATCCATAAATTCCATGAGAGTGATGTCAGTCATGATGCGGAAGGTCGCCTCAAAAATAGGTAGAAGACCTACTACGATAATTGCTGTGACGATCATGAAAATCAGGGTACTGGCTATATCAATCAAAAAAGAGATTTGAAAAATTGAATCGGAATAAAGATCAAAAGCAATAATGACAAAAAAGGCCGCAAGCCACGCTTTAGCGCAAACAACAAAAATTTCTTTCCTACGACGAATATTTTTCCCGACAAGTACTGCAATGACAGCTGTAATCACATTGATAACTAAAAATGGAACAGTGTCAATTGCAAGGGCAATTGAAAAAATAATGCTTAGAAAAATTGCGCCTAAAGCTGCTACACGTACGTTGAGTAGGTTTGTCAGTAAAATAGCTGCAAAAGGAACAAAAAGAGGGAAGCGCACTAGAGTAAAAAGATTATTCGTGCTGCGAAGCAACAAAAGCTCCACCGCTTTGGATAGTAAGATTGCTAAAATCAGCGTCGTTGTTAACAGAGCCAACTTTCGATTTGACTTATATATATCGCGATGATTTTTATAGAGATAGATTACGCCAACGAAAATTAAAAGAACGACAAGCAAGATCGTTCCAATAATCGTTAAAGTACTATAGAGATTACGCTCTTGCTTGAGTTGCTCTTTCATTGCTTGAATCATCGTCACATGACGCAGCCCAACTCTCTCCCCTTGATCAATGAGTGTCTCTCCTGCACGAACCTGAGTGATTTTTTGAGGAATCACTTTTTGTGCAAGTTTTCTCAACGTATACTCAATTGATTGATCTTCATCAAAACGCCACCTCAATGGCTCTAAGTAATTGACAATAAATGAGATTACCCTTTCAGGAATTCCATGCTTGGAAAAAAACCGCTTTTCAAATGCATCCCAATAAGGGCGTGATAGCGGCTCAGCTATACTTGGAAAATTGGGTGAAAAGGAATAGGGAAAAAAATCTTTTGTTGGAAGAGGGAGACTCTCTTTACTAAATCCCTCAATCCGTTGAACAGTACGTGGATCTGTAAAGCGACTATCATAAAGGCCATCTGTCAATACACTCAAAGCGAGAGCAACATCTTCAAAATTGTTGTCTTTAGCAAGATCTGCCCACTTCTCCTTACCCTCTTTTTTCTGCGTGATATATTTTTGAAAATCTGTAACCCGCTCTTTGATCTGCTGCTCATCAAGGCGGTAGATCGATCCAATTTCGAAGGCAGCCTCCTGTTTGAGGATCACTGTTGCTTCCTCGTCAGGAAATGAAAAATTGATTTGCGAGACGATATATTGCTTGGCATCGGTTCCAAGTTCTAGCGTCTCAATATAGAGCTCTCTGTAGTGGAGGAAGAAAAAAAGGATCACAGCAAAAAACAGGCCGATCAAGAACCGTATGGTTATGCTCTTGTCAAAATAACTCTGTGTTCTAGAAAATTTTAGCTCGCTAAGATCCTCCTCTAGTGAAGCATCATCAGAAAAGCTAGTTTCACTCATATCCACAGGATAAGGGATAGTTGTGTTTTAGGGAACAGAGGAATTTTCTAAGGTTATGCGAACTGAGCGTTCCAAGTTGCCAGGGCCTGTCGCTTGGAATCTAATGTGTTTGTTTGAAAATGTTCTGTGCAGCGTTGATAAACCTCTGCAACACGAGGCCCAATGTAAGCATATTTTTGAAGTTTATCAAAATAGAACTCTTTTAATAAACAGCGTAGTCCTTCAAAATCATTTGATTCAAATATAGTGAACCGAGCATGCATTTTATCAAAAAATGTCTTTTCATGGTAAGGCGTCCAATCTTTACGTATAGGACTGATTGTAATGCAGATTGAAGCTCCAAGCAACAAGCCAAACGTAGCAGGGATAATAGGAGGCTGAAGCTGTGCTGAATAGGTAATAGCAATGATCGCTCCAATACTAAGAGTGACACCGATAGCTACCAGAGTAATCGTCAGATTCCTCTGACTATCATAGAATTCTTTTACTCCTGAGTTGAGGACTATTTGAAAATCATCTTGAATTATTTTAGAAACAGGAGAAGTCATAAGACTATTATAAGCTATTTGGCAGAATTATTAAATATTTAAAACAATTTTTAAACACCAATTCTCCTGTTGAAGAGAAGCTCTCTTGAAGGAAATAATTTTTTCCTCTAAAGTCACATGCATGAATTATCAAGTGATTGCCCGTCGTTTCCGCCCAAAATCTTTTAGTGAGGTCGTGGGACAAGATGCTATTGTATCTACTTTGCTCGGTGCCATCTATCTCAACCGGCTCGCCCACGCCTATCTTTTTTGTGGTTGCCGTGGAACTGGGAAGACAACGCTTGCCCGTCTTTTTGCTAAAGCTCTCAACTGTCAGAGGCGCTCTAAAGAGGGAGAACCTTGTAATGCTTGCGCTTCGTGTAAAGATATTGCCTTAGGGAGCTCACTTGACGTCCTTGAGATTGATGGTGCGTCTCATCGTGGGATTGAAGATATCAGGCAGATCAATGAAGCTGTCCACTTTGCCCCAACTCGTGGAAAATATAAGATTTATTTGATTGATGAAGTGCATATGTTGACAAAAGAGGCATTCAATGCGCTTTTGAAAACGCTTGAAGAGCCTCCAGAACATGTAAAATTTTTCTTTGCCACAACAGAGCCACATAAAATTCCCGCTACAATTCTTAGTAGATGTCAACGTCTTAACTTATCTCGCATCAGTGCGAATGAAGTTGTCAAAAAACTTGATGAAATTGGAAAAGCTTTAGAGCTTACGGTTGAAATAGAGGCTCTTGATTTGATTGCACGTTTGTGTGAAGGAAGCTTGCGCGATGCACAATCACTCTTCGATCAAGTGATTGCTTATAGTGGAACTGAAGTAAAAGCAGATGTGGTACGAGAGGTATTGGGCCTGCCATCGGTTGAACTCTTTGACAAGCTTGACCGAGCAAAAAATAGTTATGAAGTTGCCTTTGAAATTGCGCATGAAGTCTTTTCATCGGCAAAACATATTGGCTATTTTTTAGAGGAACTCACACGCCATTTTCGTCACATTCTTCTTGCCAAGCGCGGTGTTGGCACTCACCTAAGTCATGAACTTTATCGTGAAGAACAGCTACTAGATATTCTGGAGCTGCTCGTACAAGGGGCACAAACCATCAAAACTGCACCTTCAGAACAGGTCCATCTTGAAATGCTCTTACTGCAGATCATTCGCTCTCATGAGCGCCTCTCCCTAGAGACGCTGGTAAGACGTTTAGAGCAATTAGAGGAGAGCCGTCCTATTCATCAGGCAATCCCACCAAAAGCGATGGACCCTCAAAAAACTGAGCCTAAAAAAATAGAAACACCAAAAGTTGAACCAACACAAAAACCGGTAACTAAAACCATCTCAACACTTGAGCAAAGTAAAATTGACACGTTAACTCGCTTTGCGGCTAAAGAGTTGGGCGGAAGCTTACGCTAGGAGAAAAATATGGGAAGTGGATTTGCCAAAAAAAAGAAAGAAGCGAAAGCTCTTCAAGAAAAATTCTCACAAATGCAAGAGAAGATGAAATCTGAAGTTGTCGAAGGAACAGCTGGTGCTGGTCTTGTCACGATTAAACTCAATGGCGAACGTGAGATGTTAAAAATTTCTATTAAGCCTGAATGCGTCGACCCTGAAGACGTAGAAGGACTAGAAGATTTGATCCGTGCTGCTTACCAAGACGCTTCTAAAAAAATTGATGATTCGATGCCAGATTTGGGTAGCCTTCCAGGCGGCCTTGGAGGTCTTGGAGGCCTCGGATTGTGAAAATCAGCCTATCGTCTACAACCAATTCTGCCTGCCATGCAGCTGCTGCCACTAAAAAGGGTAAGAAATGATCCAAGCACAGCAGTGCCAATGCCCGCGCTGACTGAGAGTGGTCTTGTAAGTTCAACTCCATATCCCCCTTTCAAGGTTGCAACACCTACAAGAACTACTGCAATAACTGTTGCACTCAAAAGCACTGTTAGCACGACCACTTGTTTTTGGGAAAATTTCTTGGCACCACCAGTAAAGAGAGTCGTAAGCAGGCTGGCCGTTCCAAGAAGGCCACAACCTAAGGTGACTCCACCAATGATATTAAGTGAAGTAATAGAACCTCGAGTTGCCAAAATCCCCACAGCCAATAGAGTGATGGCGCATGCGGCTCCAACCCCCATTGAAACAGGGGCAAGGGGGATTTTGCGGTCTAAGCAAGAAAAAGTCACAGCCATGGCAACATAATAGCCCATTTATCTAATTTTTATAAATAACCTTCTTTCGGAACTCCATTTGGTGAGAAAAAAGCCTATAAACCCAAAACTGGGTTATTAATTACATATATAGTCGATTAAATTTAGATTGATACTCTCTGGTTACGCGAAAGCACCCGGGGTTTAATGATCCAAAGTTGATCAATATTTCTAATATTAACCGACTTGTGATCATTAAACCGCGGGGCTTTGGCGCAACCATAAAATATCAATCTAAATTTAATCGACTATATTATTTTAATGAATTGTATGACTCCTCAAGCACTTCTTCAATCTCGAGATCTGTGGATAGCGTGAGGATATGATCGGCAAGCTCTGTCGCTTCAACAATTGAGACCCGTCTAATAATATTTTTGATAATAGGTAGGGCTGGAGAGGATACGGAGAGCTCTTGAACTCCAAGACCGAGCAGCAGGGATGTAAAGCGCGGATTTGCTGCAATCTCTCCACATAAGGAGACGGGCGTTTGTGCCCTGATCCCTTCTTGGACAACCATTTTAATCAGACGGATAATACAAGGATGTGCTGGCGTATAAAGGTAGCTCATAGCTGGATTTCCGCGATCAACAGCTAAAGAGTATTGCACAAGGTCATTTGTCCCAATTGAGAGAAAGTCACACTCTTTAGCAAGAATATCAGATGTCATTGCCGCCGATGGAACTTCGATCATGCAGCCGATAGGGATATTTTGCTCAAAAGGAATTCCTTTTATAAGAAGCTCTTGCTTTACCTCTTCAACAATATTTTTTGCTTCCCGCAATTCTAAAATACCAGAGATCATAGGAAAGAGAATACTCACATCTCCAAAAGCTGAGGCACGTAAAATCGCACGCAGCTGCGCCTTGAAGGCAACGCGCTCTTTAAGCATTAAGCGTATCGCACGGCAACCAAGATAGGGATTCTCTTCATGGCGAGATGGGTAGAAGTTGCCAAGTTTATCACCTCCAATGTCAAAAGTGCGGATAACAGAGGGGTGACCATCAACCTTTTCAACAATTGAGCGATAGACTAGAAATTGTTCCTCTTCTGAGGGGAAGGCATCACGTGCTAGGAAAAGGTATTCAGAGCGGAAAAGCCCAACACCCTCCCCTCCATTTTGCTGCAAGCTATCAAGCTCATTGAACATCTCAATATTTGCTGAGAGACGCACTTTGTACCCATCAATTGTTTCAGCCTCATAAAAGCCATTTTTACGCAAACCCCTCGCCTTTACTGTGAGCTTTTTTTGTTCTTTTTTGTAGTAATCAAGAGTCTTTTTAGAGGGGTTGATAATCACATCACCAGTTGTTCCATCAACAATGACTTGCCTCGGAAGATTTTGAGAGAGGTCCGGAAAGTCGACTTTAGAGACAAAAGGAATGCCTTGGGCACGGGCCATAATAGCCACGTGTGACGTTTCTGAGCCTGACCTTGTGACAAAGGCTGCAATTTGATTGCTATTAGCTTCTGCTGTATGAGAGGGAGAAAGCTCATGAGCAAAGACAATAGCTCGCTTCTCGATTGTAGCCAATCCATTTTGACCTCCACGCCTTAAATGGCGGAAGATCCGCCGAGAGATATCCTGGACATCTTGTAACCGTTCTTTGAAGAAATCATCTGTAATCTTAGAAAACTTTTTTTCATACTCTCCAACAACCATCTTGAAAACATATTCGGTATTTTTTTTCTTCCTGCGAATCTCTTTTTCAACATTTTCAGTCATTAAAGGATCGCGCATGATCTCAAGATGAGAGTGTAAGATCGCAACAGATTCAGATCCACCTTCTTGCTGTAGGCGGTGCTGCAATGTGAGAAGATCTTTGCGAGAGTTTTTCAATGCTTGATAGTAACGAGCAACCTCACCATCAATTTCTTCTTTTGGGACGGAAAACTCTGGCACCTTCTCATCAGCAACTGTGAAAAAAAAGGGTTGCCCAATAGCAATGCCCGAACAGATGGGATAGCCACGAAGGTAATACTCTTTCTGCTGTTTACTCACCCTTTGTCTCCTCCCCAAAATGCTCGTCAAACGCTTTTAATAGACGCTCCATTGTCCGCTCTGCATCCAAGCCTTTCACTGTGATCGTTAACAATCCATTTTTCTGTACAGCAAGCATTAAAATACTCAAAATGCTCTTGGCATTGATTGTTTCCTTCTTATAGGTAAAGAGTACTTCACTCTTTGAATCTTGAAGAAGTTTTACAATGGTTGTTGCAGGCCTAGTGTGTAATCCAAGCTCATTTTTGACACGAATTTTTTGAATAACTTCAATCACAGTTCATCACTTTCATGAGTTTTGCCTCAAGCTCTTGAGCCGAGTTCTTTCCTTGAACCTTCAAGCGATGATTCAAAGCTAACGTCTCAATTAGAAGCGCAATATCCCTTCCCGGCTTCACTGGAAGCACATGATAGGGCACTTCAATTCCTAAGATTTCAATCGAGTCATCATAGAGTCCAGACCGATCATAAAAATGTGTATCATCCCACACTTCCAACTTCACGACAAGGTCAAGTTTTTTCTTTTCACGAATCGATCCAATTCCGTAGAGATGGGCTAAATTTAAAATTCCAATTCCACGCAGCTCAATATGACTTCTTGAAAGCTCCATTCCAGATCCTTCTAGATAATCTCCCTCACGCTTTTTCACCCGCACGATGTCATCAGAGATAAGCCTATGACCTCGATCGACCAAACTTAAGGCCGCCTCACTCTTTCCAATAGCCGATTCCCCTTGCATCAACAACCCAACACCATGCACCTCCACAAACGAACCATGACATGTCATAACAGGTGCAAATGCATCTACAAGTAAAATATTTAGTGTAGAAATCAATGATGTTGTTTTAATTGGTGAACAAAAAAGAGGGACAGCATGCTCATCACACAACCTCACAAGCTCATATGGAGGGGCAAAACTTCTTCCCACAAAAACCGCAGGAGTCTTTTCCGAGATAATCGCCTCCAATCTAGATGCACGCTCCTTTTGCCCCAAATCGCTCATGTAGGCCATCTCTACCTGACCAAAGATCAGAATACGCATTGGGTCATGCCCCTTCAAATAGCCCGTCAAAGAGAGACCCGGGCGATGCACATCGGGCTTTATAATCTCTTTCTCTACACCTCTTTCACCTGCTACTAAATTAAGCTTTAGAGCTTGCTCATCATACAAATCTTGGACACGCATAAAAAAAGTTTAGATTTGATAGCCTATTTAGGTCTATGGAAATGCACAGCTAGATGGGGCCTTTGCATATAGTCGATACCAATTCCTCCTATTGAATTTAAGAAAATTGCTTAGAACCTGTCCTAAAACCTATATAGTCGATTAAATCCGGAATGATAATTTTGACCTGCGTGAAAGCTCTCGGGCTTGATAGATCGTAACTGACCCCATATTTCTAATATTGGGTCAGTTACGATCTATCAATCGCGAGGCTTTCACGCAGGTCAAAATTATCATTCCGGATTTAATCGACTATATTACTCACGAACAAGAAAACAAGATGAGCAAGAACAGAAAACTAACTCTTTGTAAATGAGACTATCCCCCATTCAAAAATTTTGAATGGGAGATAGTGTGAGAATAGAGTCTCTTGCGAAACTCGCTTTGGTCTCTAAGCAGCTTCTGAGGCTGGCTCTTGAGCCTCTTCTGCAGGCTCTGTGAGAGCTTTAAGGCGTCTAGATAAAGCGCGTGTTGCTATCACCCAAGCAAAAATAACACCTATCAAGATGAATGCAAGATAGGGTGTGATAGCAGCAATTGAGCCAAAAGCTACTAGCAAGCCTTGCTGAATTAAAGAACCACCCGACTTTCCAAGTCTTGCGCCAATAATATCAACTGCTGCTTTACCCTTCACTTTTTGCTCTTGATCAAGCGGGATGTAAACCATCTCTTTTGTTGGATCAAAAAGAGAGTATTTACAAGACTTGCTCATAATATTTTGAAAAGTCCCAATGACAACAGCAAGCATAATAGGAGTTGTTCCAAGCATTGCAATCACACCTATCATATTATCTCTAAAGAGTATAAGAGCAAAAAAGAGCACTCCCGTAATTCCAAGGACAATTGGTGTAATCGAAGCGGCAACTCCCCACCCAAATCTGCGTAGGACGTTTCCTCCAACAAAAAGCATCATAAAGACTGTGATAGCTCCTGTCATTGCAGAGAAGTAACCCATAAAGGTGCTGTAATCATTAGCATTAGGATATTGCAGTTTTAGCTGATTTTTCCAGACCACTTCGACAATATTGATAGAAACTCCATAGGCAATCACTAAAATGGCTAAGAGACCCATATAAGGTGATTTGACAAGGTACATAAAGCTGTCTTTCAAAGACATTTTTGGTTTAGATTTCTTCTTGATTTTGTCTTCTGCATCATAAAGACGCGCGTCGGTCATTACATAGCGGTTAATCCACCAGTAGGTCGCAATGATACCCACTCCTGCTAAAATAATCATTGAGATCAACAGATTTAAAGTGATTGACCAAGGATCAACTCCAACTGGTAGTTTTCTACAGAAATTTGAGATAGATACAGCAACAGCTCCAGAGCAGAGCAAAGCAATATTAGCCCCAATACCGAAGAGTGCATAAAAACGCTTCGCCTCTTTTATGCGTGTGATTTCATTTGCAAAACCCCAAAACATAAGTGACAACAAGAAGCTTCCCCAAAGCTCAGCGAAGATATAAAAAAGGGCAAAAGTCCAATGTCTAAACATTGCAATAAGCCCCTTGAATCCACTAGGCAACGCTGCTTGAAGCGTATCAGCTGCAGCTGTTGGATGAAGCGCTTCGCGGTTTGGGAAAAGAACTAAGGTAAAAATAGCGAAAAAGACTAGGAAGAAACCAATCACTGAATAAAATAGTGCTTTCTTACTTAGGACATTACTCAACTTTGCGAAAATAATTGTAAAGATAATTGCACAAGGCAAAACACCCCAAAATTTAATAAACAAGAGGGCCTCAGCGCCAGATCCTGGTGCTGTAACAATCAATGTATCTTTAACATTTCTTAGGATGCTATAGTTAAAAGATATAAGAAAAAACATTAATAACATTGGAAGGACTTTTTTCAATTCAAAAGCATGAATTGGCCAAAAAAACGAGCGCCACTTTCCAAATTCTTGTTGTACTTCAGTAGTTTTCATAGAATTTTTATCACCTTTTAATAGTTAACTGTTGAACTACAGAATTCTACCACTAAAGAGTTTTATAAAAAAGTAAATAAAACACTAACACACTATAACTTATAATTATATTTAATAGATATAATATTAAGTGTCAAAATTATCATTCCGGATTTAATCAACTATATGCATTTCAGCGGGAATGGTTACGCTTGCAATACAACTTCTGACACTAGTGCACCGATACTTAAGCGGTATTCGGTGACAACTCGACCACCAAATTTGCGACACTCTAACGCAAATCCACTGGCAGCCTCATTTGAAGTAATCAGTAAAATCGTAGCCTCCATATCAAGAGCTCCAGCGTTCGCTACCGATGATTCTATCTCTGTTGCAGCTTCTAGAAGCATAGGTGCTACATGATGTTGTGACAAAAATCTAGCAAATGAGCCCAATTCTCCTCTCTGGGCTAAGATCAAAACAGCAACTTTTGAAACCCACATAAATGTCTCTCCCATCAGCATACTAAAGTCCTCAACCTCATCAGTTCTTCCTTGTTTTTGAAACACGGAAATGATCTGTTCATAAGCAGATGTAAATGCTGTTGATATAAAGGGTGGAGTAGGAGCGGCTAGAGCTCTTTCTTGTCTAAGAGCTATTTCTTCTCTAAAAGCCTCTGCAAGGTAACCATACAATTCACCCGGTGGAGGCGGTGGAGGCGGTGGAGGCAGTCCGTGTGCGAGTGCGAATGCTTGGTGTGCGCGCAGACTTCTAGCTGCAAGCTCCTGAGGAGTGCTTACAACCAGTGCGATTCCTTCTTGTCCGAAAGCATTTCTTCTTCTTACAATAACCCTGTGTCCATTTAATATACGCATAATTTCGTTTTGTTCGTACTCGAACTCTAATTGCCCTGGTTGATTAGGGAAAACAGGCTTGCGACAACAAGTTTCTGCGCCATGGATCTTCTCATCTAAGTAGTAACCTAAAGGAGGGCAAATCACACCGATAGGTACCACTAAAAGGTATCCAAAATCTTTTAGAAGAGACCACCCATAATATGCAGGCTTCCTAGAAGAACATATATATGCTAATGTTTCAAAAATTTTTATAACAACAATAACAGTTCGAGAAATCACAGAAAGAGCATATCCCACCATGCCAAATACATAGAGACATGGAAGAGTACGCTCGGTCTTCCTACGCCTCGGCACGCTACCCCAAACTGCTTCCTTCCAAATCTGAGAGTTGGGATTAAACTCTAGATATGTTAGATCTCTCATTAGTATCATAAAGGGCATGCTATATTAAGATTGAATAAAAATACAAAACAAATACGATCCGGCATGATTTTATGACCTTATAGTCGATTAAATCCGAACTTCAGGTTGACCGTTATACACAGACTATTGACGCTATTTGATTGATAACTGAGCGGTATTTGGCAGTAATTCGACCACCAAATTTGCGACATTCTAATGCAAGTCCACTGGCATCCTCATCTAAAATAATCTGTACAATCATAGTCTCCATATCAAAAGAGCTAACTCCCGCTATCAATGATTCTATGTTTGCCGCAGCTCCTATAAGCTCCTCATTACCTTGTGACAAAGATTCAGCAAATGGGATCAATTCTCTTCTCTTGGCCAAGATCAAAACAGCAATTTTTGGAATCCACGCAAATGTATCTCCCATCTGCAATCTAAAATCCTCAAGATCTTCAGTGCTTCCTCGTTTTTGAAGCGCGGAGATTATCTGATTATAAGCAGCGCTAAATGCTGGCATATAGCGTTGAAAAGACCGCCCTTCTCCTGGATGAACTGGCCCTTGTGTGTTAGCTAAAACAACTTTGTGACAACAAATTTGTGCTCCATGGATCATCTCATCTAAGTAGTAACCTAAGGGAGGACAAATCGCACCGATAGGTACCACTAAAAGGTATCCAAAATCTTTTAGAAGAGACCACCCATAATATGCAGGCTTCCTAGAAGAACATACATATGCTAATGTTTCAAAAATTCTTCTAACAACAAAAATAGTTCGAGAAATCACAGAAAGAGCATACCCCACCATGCCACATATACTCATCCAAGCTGAATCTGAGAATTTAAACAGCAGCAAATTTAATCGTATTGAGCCGAATACGTTGGAAATTGTCAGTAATTCTCGATGCTAATTCATTTTTTATTTTTGGTATCTCTTCAAA
>CAMAUB010000019.1 GCA_945861315.1 Chlamydia trachomatis | reverse complement strand
AAGTTCATAAAATCATGCCAGACCGTGCAGTAGATTTGATCAAGCATTTCGAAGCTCATATTATTAAATATGAGCGAGAAAGGGTTGTTCAAAGATGCTGTGCGAGATGGCATGAGTTTGTCAACTTATTTTTTTCAATTAGTATAAACTAGAGACGGAAGTTGAAAATTGTCCCTATTTGAAAATAGTAACTCAAAATTAGGCGATGTCTCAACCCTATACTTCATTATCTTTTTATCTTCACTTAGGCGGATCACGTGCATAAACTTACCCCTATCGCACACTATGCAGTGTGTAAAGGGGGAATAATTATAATCTTCGACCATTCCTTCTACGTACGGTATATTAATTGTTCTTCCATCTTCTGACGTAATTGTTACACTCATATCATAATTACGGATAAGAGTTCTAGTAGGGGAAGCAGAGGAATCACTATAATCTTTGACCATTCCTTCGTACATATCATCATAGCTGGAAAGAGGTCTAGTATTAGGATCAGCTTGATGTTTAGAAGCTTCGATGCAACGTGAGGCAATAGCAACAATCAAAGCTAAGCCAATAACACTTGTTTCAATGTAGCATCCTATTAGGCTTGCCGAGTTAACTGCAAAGACTCCGAAGTACGCTGCTGAAGTAACGGCAACCATAGCAACTGTGGCGATTGCAAGTAGTGTGATGAGTGAGCCGTCATTAGCACACGCATTTTCTTGGCGAGGGCTGTGATAGTGTCCTTTTCTTGCATAAATCTCGTGACTATTTGATGTATAAACCATACCACCCACCGAGTTTCGGGTTATTAAGTAATTCGGGTTATTAAGTAACAAGTTTATCATATTATTAATACTTTGTAAATCGTCAGACTTTTTTTAAAAAAATAAGAAATATTTTATGAAGCTGAGTTTCTAAGGGCCCGTAAAACAATAACATGGATGACTGGACGGCACCAAAACCCCTGGATTGAACGATCGAAATGAGGTTAGTATTGACCTCATACGAACCCCATTTTGATCGTTCAATCGCGGGAGCTTCCGCACTAGTCCAGTCATCTATGTTATTGTTTTACGAGCCCTAAGTAAAAGAAATCCCCTGCCTTCGCGAGAAGGCAGGGGCAATGTCTCCAAGGTAAAGGAGGAGGGGGAAGTCCATGTACTTAACGCTTGGAGAATTGAAAACTCTTGCGGGCTTTTTTGTGGCCGTATTTCTTACGCTCTTTCTTTCGAGGATCGCGGGTTAGGAAACCCTTAACTTTTAGGTCGTGGCGGCGATCTTCACTCTCTTTGACTAGCGCTCTAGCTATTCCTAGGCGAGTGGCAATCACTTGACCTTCAATACCACCACCGTTCGCACGGATGATGAGATCGTAGTTCTCAACAGCATTTAAATCGCTGAGAGGTTCTAAAATAATTGTTCTTTGCACTTTAGCAGGGAAGTATTGGTCAAATTCACGTCCGTTGACATCAATCTTACCAGTTCCAGGTCTTAGTCTGACACTAGATACTGCACGTTTTCTTCTTCCTGTCGCTACTGTCTCTTCAATTTTATTTTTCATAGTTCTACTTTAACCGGTTTTTGTGCTTCTAGCGAGTGTTCTTCACCTTTGAAGATTCTAAGTTTACGCAGCTGTTGGTGCCCTAGACGTGATTTTGGCATCATGCCTTTCACCGCGCGCTCAATAATTCTTTCTGGATGCTTCTCTTGCATCGTTCTGTAAGGAATTTCTCTAAGTCCACCAATGTGTCCGGTATAGTGCCTATAGATCTTTTGAGCTTCTTTAGCTCCGGTCACTTTGATTTGCTCTGCATTAACGACAATAACACCATCACCTGTGTCAATATATGGAGTGAAATCTGGCTTATGCTTCCCTCTTAAAACTTTTGCAACCTCGCAGCAAAAACGACCTAACGTTTTACCTTTTGCATCAAAAATATACCACTTGAGTGACACATCTTCTTTTCGAACGAATGTGGTTGTTGTTTCTTTCTTTCTTTTCATTTGACTTCCTTTCTTATTAGAGCAGACATCATAAAATTCTTGAGTATTTTTGCCAAGTTAAAAGATTCTTTTATACCCAAACAATTTGAATAATTGGATTTCGGCTGCGTTCAAGCCCGGGGCTTTGACGCAGCCGAAATCCAATTATTCAAATTGTTTGGGTATTATGTCATTTGTGGTTTCAAGTAATAAATCGCGAGTAGGACTGCCACTAGAAAGAGGAGGGATAAATAGTGTAAAAACAGGTGTCCAATCTTTCCTGCGCAAGCTGCGCGCTGCTGTAAATGACCCACTAGAGCACCACAGATGATATCGCAAACAATGAGCAGAAAAGCAAAAGTGAGCTTAATATGGAGCCAAGGAGCCTTGAAATTGATATCTGTTTTTGTAAAAAGCAGGACAACTCCAAAAAGAATAGCCAAGCACATAGAGGGAAGTTCTACAGAGAGATAAATCCTTTTGAGAAGGCGAGACAATTCTTTACTACTCTCCTTTTGATGAGCCATGAAACCGGTGACGGTTAATAAGCTTCCTATCCAGAGAAAAATGAAAAGAACGTGGAAAAATTTCAGTAGCACCATAAGAACTCAATACGATAGGATGACTGCCTTTTAAATGGAAGAAGAATGAAAAAATTTTATTTGCGCACCTACGGTTGTCAGATGAATGAGCTTGATACCGAGGTCATGGCTGGCATTTTAACAAAACGTGGTCTCACTCAGACTCAGCAAGAGGAAGAGGCTGATCTTTTGATTTTCAACACCTGTTCGATTCGCGATTTAGCGGAGAGAAAAGTGATGGGAAAACTAGGTCAACTTGGACGAAAAGCGAAGAGAGGAAAGATCATCGGTGTGACTGGGTGTATGGCCAATGCAAAAAAAGAGACGCTTTTTCGCAAACTCCCCCATATAGATTTTGTTTTAGGAACAAGTAATATCCACGACTTAGATGCAGTGTTAGATGAGGTGACAACAACACACCAGCAAACCTTGCGTACAGATGACACCTTTAGCCAAGAGCTTGACTATATTGGAGCTAAGCGACAAAACAAACACAAAGCTTTTGTCTCAATTATTAGAGGGTGTGATAAGTACTGTACCTACTGTGTTGTCCCCTACACACGTGGAAAAGAGGTGTCGCGCTCTGCTGTTAGTATTGTAGAGGAGTGCCGTAAATTAGCTGATGAGGGATACAAGGAAATCACACTACTTGGCCAAAATGTAAACAGTTTTGGGAAAGATCAGCCACAATGGAACTGTCTTTTCCACGATCTACTCTATCAACTCGATAAGATTGAAGGTGTTAATCGAGTGCGTTTTCTTACCTCTCACCCCGTAGACATCACAAGAGAGCTTATGGAGGCGATTCGCGACCTTGACTCTTTGTGTGAACACGTCCATTTTCCTCTTCAAGCTGGCTCATCTCGCATTCTTCGCAAGATGCACCGTATCTATACAAAAGAAGAGTATATGCAGAAGGTTGCCGATCTTCGAGAGATCATTCCAGGTGTTGAGCTTGGCACTGACATGATTGTGGGCTTCCCAACTGAGACGGAAGAAGAGTTTCAAGAGACAATGGAAGCGATGCGCCAAGTGCGCTATGCCAATGCCTTTCTCTATACCTATAGCCCTCGAAATGGCACTCCTGCTAAGAGATGGCGCGACGATATCCCTGAAGAGGTGAAAAATGATCGCCTACAAAGACTACTTGCCCTCCAGCAAGAGATCTCTTTTGAGCTGATGCAAAATAAGCTAGGAGAGAGGGTCGAGGTGCTTATCGAGAGGCGTAATAAAGACCAAAAGCACCTAAAAGCGCTCACTAGGTGTTGGCGTAATGTGATCTTAGAGGGAGATGACTCTTTGATTGGGACAGTTCAAAAAGTTACTTTAAATGGTTATAGTCATCAAACTTTTTTAGCTTTGATCTAATATAGCATTTTATTTTATAATACTTATACGATGAATGTCTTTTTTAATACACAAACTCAAGCGCCGCGTTGTTGCCTCCAGATTACTGGAGAAATGATTCTTACCCCTGCCCGTTTTTGGCTTGGTGGAAAAACCATCCAAGAGGTGATCATACCTGTTCAATTTAGTGGAGCTGATGGCTCTAGCTACGCGATTATTAAAGAGTGTCATCAAGTTGATGATTTAGCACTGATTGCCTCTCGCAGAGATTATTGGGAAAGGCCATGGGTTAAGCGTGTGATGCCAGCTGTGATCAAGATCGCTATGGCAATTTTATTTCTTCCAAGTCTACTTATAGGAAGTGTGCTTAAGCTCGTATCTCTTGGTAACTGCATTTTTCCATGTATGCTCAAACCAGTTATTGTACAACAGTACAAGTACCACACTCTTGTTGATGCAGATCCCGCAAAATTTCCAGCACTTAGCACTGTTGTTCAAACTGCAACAGAGCGCACTTACTGCAGTTATGAAGGGAAGGTTGTTGAACTTATTCAAGTTCGACAACTCATTAAAACTTCCTCCAGTGAGACTAAAGTCGTTCATTGCAAAGATGATATCGCCATCGATGATGGCTATAACTGTAGTACGCATGCCTTCCATTTTAAGCAGGATTATGTTCTAAATAATCTAGTAAAACACGTTGACCGCAAGATTATTCCTTGCTCCATCCAAACAATGTCCCCTGGCCTTTGGTCTTGCTGGAATCCAAATCCTACAGTAGCCGTTTAAAGTTCGCCTCATCAAGTATTTTAACTCCAAGCTCAATCCCCTTCTCATACTTTGAGCCAGGATCGCTTCCAACGAGTAGATAGTCAGTTTTTTTGCTCACAGAACTTGTGACACTCCCTCCTCGCTCTTTAATCAGTTTGGCAGCTGAATCACGTGTATATTCTTCAAGCCCTCCTGTCAAAACAAAGGTTTTTCCTTCAAATAGATGTCCTTTAAAGTGAGTCACCTTTAGCTCAAGTGGAGTTACGCCAAGCTCTAAGAGTTGATCCATTTCATCAAGATGCTCGGGATCTGAGAAAAAGGTGACAACTGATTGTGCCACTTTTGGCCCAACTCCTTCAATTTTTAGAAGCTCTTCTTGTGTCATCTGCCCAAGTTTTTGCAAATTTCCAGCTGATTTGGCAAGAAGCTCTGCCACACCTGCACCTACAAATGGAATACCAAGTGCCATTAGGAAGCGGTCGAGGTCAACTTTTTTCGAGGTTTCAATCGCCTTGAGCAAGTTGTCGACAGATTTCTGTTTGAACCCTTCTAACTGAAAAAGGTCGTCTTGCGTGAGGCGATAGATATCTGAAATGGAAGAGACAAGCGCTGCTTCTGCAAGTTTTTCAACAACTTTGCAGCCGAGGTTTTCAATATCCATTCCTGACTTACTTGCAAAGTAGATAAGACGACGAAGCCCTTGTTCAGGACAACTTAGTTTATTGGGACAGCGGATTGCCACCTCACCTTCAATGTGAACAACAGGGGTGCCGCAAGCTGGACATTTAGTTGGCATCTCAAAGCGCTCACTTGATTTAGGACGCTTTGCTGTAATTACGCTAACCACTTTTGGAATGACATCTCCCCCCTTTTCAATCACGACGTGATCGTTGATGCGGATATCTTTGCGCTTAATTTCATCTGCATTGTGAAGTGTGGCGCGGCTGATGGTGCTACCAGCAACAAAGACAGGTTCAAGCTCTGCAACAGGTGTGAGCACACCTGTTCTTCCCACTTGAATGGTAATGCCACAAATTACTGTCTCAACTTGTTCGGGAGCGAATTTGTAGGCAACAGCCCAGCGATAGTTTTTACCAGTTACGCCCAATTTTTTTTGATCTGCAAGGCTATCAACTTTGATCACAATCCCATCTATTTCATAGGGAAGCGTTGCACGTTTGCTTTCAACTTTAGATGCAAATTCCCAAATCTGTTTGAAGTTTTTGCAACTAGCGTATTCAGAAGCTACAGGCAGGCCATACTCTTTAAGAAGGATCATTGTATCAAATTGGCTATTCGCACTCCCTCCTTCGACAATCGAGTAGAAAGTAATTGCTAAAGAGCGTTTAGCAACTTCTTTTGGATCTAGCAGCTTGAGCGAGCCGCCAGCTGCATTGCGCGGATTGGCAAAAAGAGGTTTTTGAGAAGCCTCTTGCACTTGGTTGAGCTTTTTAAAAACCGCTTTGGGCATAAAAACCTCTCCTCGCACTTCCAAAATCGGAGGGGGTGATCCGCGCAGTTTTAGAGGAAGCGACGCAATGGTGCGAATATTTTGGGTGATTTCATCCCCTTCAACTCCATTGCCTCGTGTGACAGCTTGAACTAAAACCCCCTTCTCATAGCGCACCGAAATAGCAATCCCATCGAACTTAAGCTCACACTCAAATAAAACACTCTTTTGGTGGAGCATACGCTCCATACGGTCGATGAAATCTTCAAGCTCCTCTTGCGAATAAGTATTGCCCAAAGAGAGCATTTGGGTGCTATGTTTGGCAAGGGGGAATCCCCCACATGGCATCTCACAAACACGCTGGGTTGGCGAGCCTGGAAAGATCCAGTTAGGATGTTCCTTCTCAAGCGCAATGACCTGCTCTAAAAGCTTGTCAAATGCATAGTCTGATAAAGTTGGAGCATTTTCAACATAATAGCGGTAATTATGCTCCCACACCTCATCACACAGTTTGAGATAATCAGCTTGCTTGGACATCAGCAGCACAGCGGAAGCCATACGTTCCGTTTAGAGTTCCAGGGTTATTGCGGTGGCGGTGTCCACAGCGTAGATCCTCTTTCAAACTCTTCCAACACCCACCTCGCAAAACACGGTAAACGCCTTGAACAGGCCCTTTTGGATCTTGTGGTTCATGAGCTGTTGTTTCATAGTAGTTGTAGCCATACCAATCTTGACACCACTCATAAACATTTCCAGCTAAGTCATAGACCCCATATGAGTTAGCGGCATAGCTCATAACAGGAGTTGTGTCTGAACTAAAAAAGTTTGCTTGATTTTTTTCAATTTCATTTCCTGTTGGATAAAGAGAATCATGCAAGCCAGCTCGTCCAGCAACTTCCCACTCAGCTTCGGTAGGAAGACGCTTACCAACCCATTTGGCATAGGCAACAGCACCATACCATGTCACACCCACAACTGGATGCTTGGCATAGCCCGATTCTATAGAGAGCTTTCCAGAAGTTCTGTTGATACGCGACTCTTTGAGACGAATTAAATCGTTGTACTTTTGATCTTTTTCACTACCCATATATCCCAAAAAGCGTGAGAACTGCTCATTAGTTACAGGGTGCGTGTCAATAGCAAAACTACTAATTTCAATTTGGTGAGAAGGGGCCTCATCGCGACTCCCTTCATTTGAGCCACGCATATAATAACCACCAGGAATAATAACCATCTCTGTATCAATCGGTTCAATTTTGATACTCTCTCTCAGCTCTGGCTGATACTGCGTGACAATTGGATCACGAATAATGATTGAGCTCATAAGAGAATTTTCAGCTGGAGTCATGGGCTCAGCTGTTGCTTCAGAGACATTTTTCTTTTCAACAAGAGAGGGCCCTGCTTTAGACTGAACTGCAGTGGGGGGATCGATGCTCTCTCTTTTGATGATAGGCTTAAACTTGACCACCATAGGAGCTGATGCCTTAGGCATCACCTCGGCTAATGCTTCAGATGTTTCCTTTGGCATAGCAACTTGCTGCGGCACTTCTTTTATTGATGTAGTCAAGATTGCAACCGGCTCTTTTTCCTGAACACGAGAGAGCAATTTCTCTTTGAGTAAAGTAATTGGCTCCATAGGCTCTTCCCTCTTCTCCTCTGCAAATGTGCGAAGTGGAGCTCTTGCTGTAATTTTTTGCTGTTCAAGAAGAGAGCTTATTTTTAGTGGTCGTAAATCTACTTCGAATCTAAGACACTGGTCAGTCACTTTATCCCAGTCATAGTGATACTCAGTTGCAATTTCGGAAGGTTTTGGAAAAATTGCCTCAGGAAAACATCCTGCAATCAAGTAATAGGTGAGTACTCCAAAAGCATAGACATCTGCTGCAGGGCCTGATTTTTCATAGCGCTTTTGTTCCGGAGCGAGAAAGGCTAGATTTTGCAAAAAGGAGGCCGATAGCTTTGAGAGCTTTGTCATTTCTATCGGATGAGACAAGTAGCGCTCCTCTCCTGCTTTGGTTATTTCAACTGGAAATGCTTCAAGAGCATCTGCGGTTACCTTATACATGCGTGCAACAATAGCTGCTGGATTGACCAGCTTAGACAAAGCGATATCTGAAAGAAAAACATCAATACCAGGTTTTCCCTTACCCACTAAAATGTTGTTCAACTTCAAACCAAGATGAGAGACTCCCTTCTCATGAATGTAGTCTAAGCTACTTGCAACTTGCTTGAGGACTGAAAGTAGTTCCTCTTCACGCAGACGCTCTCCTCTACCCGCCATATACTGTGCTAAATTCGTTGTCTCCCCAATTGAATCAACAACGCAGTCTGTCACAAGGAAAAAGAGTCCATCTGCAAAAGAGATATTATGCACCTTTACCAAATGCGGGTGGTCTAAAGTTGCCAGCTTTACCACCTCTTCTTCAAACTTTTGAAAGAAAGAATGCTCTTGCGTTAACTCGGACGGTAATACTTTTAGTAAGTATTGTCTTTTGATGAAACGATGTTCTGCCAGATAGAGCGTTCCAAGAGGTCCTTGCCCCATCTGCTTTATAATCCGATAATCACCAAGGATTTGTTCTTGTTTACAGGTCATAGTCCTTCTCGATGTTGATTTAAATAGTCTTGAGCCGCAACTAGTGCACGGCTATATTCATAGTACACTTTTGCCTGATTAATCATCTTTTGCGCAATATCAAGTTCATCTAATGTTACCGCCTCACGCACATATAGATAAATATCTGCACGTGCAATCTTCACAGTGTGCTCAACTATCTTTTGCAAATAGTTAGCTATAAGTGCGTCATTATTGTCCTCTTTTGCAAGAAAAATCAAGACTTTATAGAGACTAGCATCGTAAGGGTAGCTTGCTAGTGCCGCTTCAAGATGCTCAAACGCCTTCTGCCGATAGCAAGAACTTTGTCTTTGCTCTTTTTCATGTTGAGCTAAACGCAGAGCTAAAATGCCGCGCGTCTTATACGCTAAAAATGATTCTGAATAATAAGGAAAACCTTCAAAGAAGTCTTTAAAGAAAGTTCCATACTCCCCTAAGTTTGCATACGACATAGATAAGATAAAGGCCATCTCTTTTGAAGTATTATCCTTATAACGAGTAAGTAATTGTGTTGCCGCTCGGATAGGATCACTTCCAGCTTGTGAAACATAGAAGTCAATCGCTTCACGACATTTATCTAAAGAACGTGGTTTTTTAGTTTCCACAGTGTCAAGAGCTAGAAGAAAATGTTTAAATGCTTCATCTAACTCCTGATCAATATAATAGGCTATCGCCAACCGATAGTGAGCCTCTGCATTTTTGGGATTATCTTCTAACAAGTTCTGACAAGTTAGAAGTTCTTTTTTTACCTCATCAAATGTAAGAGCGTCAAGTTTAGCAACTGATAAACAAAAGAGTAGTATAATGATTCTCATGCTATGTCATTCGAACAAAAAAAATTTCGAATGTCAAGTAAATCCATACTTTGCTATGTTATTTCGTTATGAATGCACGTACCATCCTTTATGTACTCCTAGTGACTGTTGTCTTTTTTGGGTTAAACATTTTTTTTAGTTATCAACGAGACCAAAAAAATCGAGAGAGCTTTGTCGAGCAAAAGGCACTTGCAACTCAAAGCCAAGTTCACTTAGATGCAGAGATCGCAGTTCGAACAGCCAAAGCGTCAGATTTACCCATTGTCCAACTAGATGGTGGACAACAAGCGCTCTTAGTGGGACAAAATCTTCTCACACTATCCTGGGAGCGGCCACAACCAACTTCTCTGAACTATGGGGGCAAAGAGCTTAAGCTCATGACAGAAAATCCAGTGATCGGTGGTCCAGTGCTCTATTCTGCAGACGCCTCTCCCTCTCTTGAAATAGCCCACCTTCCCCTCTCTGGTAGTACTGACCTTCAACTAATCACTTTTGATGAGGGAGTGGCGACCATTCATTTTGCGGAATACAACAATGGAGCTGTCAGCTTTCTTAAAGATCCCATAAAGTCCAACGCTCTAGCTCTTTATAAATCAGGTTCAACATGGCTGCCTGCCGGCTTTTACGAGTGGCGTGGAAGAGTTTTCATTTCAATGCAAGACCTTCCTGTTTTCACCGCTCTGATCAAAACAGCTCCTGTTGCCCAAGTAGATCAAACCCAAAAATACTACGTACTTGAAAATGACACCATTCAGCTTGCCTTCTCCAATATTGGTGGAGCTTTAGCTGAAATTAATCTTCCCCTGCGTAGTGATAAAAATCAGAAGAGCGTCGTCAATCAAATTGGCTTTGGACGTGATATTATTGAAGACTCTGTTGCAAATGCACACTTTCCAGCTCACCCCTACTATACACCCGGTCAATCTGAACCCCACACCATTGGAAAGATTGGCGGCTACTACCCTTTGATTAGACGGGGAATTGTGCTTAAAAATAGCCAAGTCAACATCCCCGCTCAGTACTACGCAACAAATATTGTCTCAGACTATCCTGAGATGGCTGAGCTAGTCTATAGCGTGACTGAATTTTCAAAAGAACGCATCATATTCGTTGCAGAACAACCTCATCGTAAGATCACTAAAGTTTACACACTTGCGCCAAAAGCAGCTCCCTACACATTTGACCTTGATGTGCGTGTTGAAGGGGATGCACGTGGCCTTTGGATTGGTTCTGGTGTTCCTGAAGTTGAGATCATGTCCAATAGTTCATCTCCCCGCATCCAATACCGCTCCATCCGTAAAGGGAAGGGTGAAGTTGATAAGCTTGGACTACCCAAACAAGGAGAGGTGATCTCTTCAAGTTCGGTGCGTCCTGACTGGATACTTGTCTCAAACGGCTATCTTGGTGTGATTTTAGACCCACTCAAACCAGTTGGAGAGGGATATAAAGCGATTGCTATTCCAGGAACCACTGTTCCAACACAACTAGCTGTGATCGATCCAAAATATCAACCCTACCCCCCAGCAAAGTACCCAGGATACGAAGTTTTACTTCCTCTACCCACCTCCGGAGGAACCTCTTCATTTCGCCTCTATTCAGGTGCATTTGAAGAGAAGACTTTGAAAACTGTTGATCGAATTTTTACAGATAAAGCGACAGGCTATAACCCAGACTACTCCTCAGCGCGCACGTTCTACGGCTGGCTCTCATTCATATCCAAACCATTTGCTAAGCTCCTTTTTGTTGTGATGCAGTTTTTTCACATGATCACAGGCTCATGGGGTATCTCTATCATCTTGCTAACCGTTTTTTTAAGACTTGTTCTCTACCCATTAAATGCGTGGTCAATCAAATCCATGCGCCGCATGCAAAAGCTTACCCCTACGATTCAAGCGATCCAAAAAAAGCACAAAAAAGATCCAAAGCGCGCTCAGATGGAGATCATGCAGATTTATCGAGATAAGAAGGTCAACCCTTTTATGGGTTGCGTTCCAATTTTGATCCAACTTCCCTTTCTTATCGCAATGTTTGATCTACTCAAATCTTCATTTCAATTGCGTGGAGCTAGCTTCATTCCGGGATGGATCGACAATCTAACTGCCCCAGACGTACTCTTCTCATGGAAAGCACCCATCTTCTTTTTAGGAACCCAGTTCCATCTACTTCCATTCCTCTTAGGTGGAGTGATGTTCTTACAACAACGCATCTCAAGTGCTGGAGCTCCTAAAGATCCAGCTCTGATGAGTGACCAACAACGTCAGCAAAAATCTATGGGATTGATCATGACCGTTATTTTCACAGTCATGTTCTACAATTTCCCATCGGGGCTAAACCTCTACTGGTTCTCATCTATGTTGCTTGGTATCTTACAACAGTGGTTCACCAACAGAATTTTGGACAAAAAAGGGGACAAACCCGAATTAATTACCACTCCGATAAAAAAATAGTAGAAATAATTCCTACTAAAAGCTATTAGGGTAGATCTATGAGAGCTTGGGAAGAGTTTTTAACAAGGCAAGAGCAAGAACTTGGGAAGGAGATTGTCGATAAATGGCTTCGCCCCCTAAAAATTGCCCGTTTTGACGCCTGCAACCTCTATTTAGAGGCGCCTGATTCATTCAAAGCTATTTGGTTTGAAGAACATATGCGTCATCGCGTGCAAATGCGTCTTTCAAATAATAACAATAAACAAATCAAAGTGCACGTAGCAATTGCTACAGTTGAGAGTGAAGAGGAGAAGTCGAAAAAACGGCGCAAAAAACCCGACCCTTCTCTGCCCAAAACTCCCCTATTCTCTCTTAGCTTTGATGAGCTTGATCCAAACTCAACTCTTGACACTTTTGTCACCTCACAAAACAACTTGCTTGCCCACAAGCTGCTCAAAGAGGCGTGTGAGCCAACTGAAGGGATGCTCTGTTTCAATCCTATCTACCTTTTTGGACGAAGCGGCACAGGCAAAAGCCATCTTCTCATGGCCTCTGCAACTGCTATGAGAGCAAGAGGACTCAAAGTCATTTACGTACGCGCTGATACGTTTACAGAACACGTTGTCAAAGCAATTAGAACTGGTGAGATGCAAACCTTTAGAAGAGCGTACCGCAATGTTGATGCCCTCATCATCGATGATATCGAAATTTTCTCTCGTAAAAGCGCCACACAAGAAGAGTTCTTTCACACCTTTAATACGCTCCATGTTGAGGGAAAGCAAATTATCCTCAGTGCAAACTGCTCCCCTGGAGAGCTCAAATATATCGAACCTCGCCTTGTAAGTCGCTTTGAGTGGGGTATTATTGTCCCTCTACAAATGCTTGATCAAGAAAAAATGCGTGCAGTACTCATCCAAAAAATTAAAAAAGCCTCCTTCCACCTTGATGAACAAATCATTGATTTCCTTCTTGAGATATTTTCAGGCAATCTCAAGGGGCTTGTTCGAGGCATCGAAGCACTCATGCTGCGCACCCACCTAAGCCCAGGCGGCCCCTTAACAATTGAAAGAGTGCGTCACATTCTTGCAGACCTTATCCAAGAAGAAGAGAAAGCAGAGCTAACACCTGGCAAAATTATTCGAACCGTTGCAGAATACTATGGCATTCGGATGGATGATATTCTAAGCAAGTCACAGGCGCGAGAATGCGCTCTTCCACGTCAAATTGCGATGCATCTTTGCCGCGACAAACTCCAACTCCCTTACATGAAAATTGGAGATATTTTCTCCAGAGATCACTCCACGGTTATGGCATCAGTGCGTCAAATCCAAAAAGGGCTCGACACCAAAAACCACGAAATTTCCGGCTCTGTCAAAGGGGTCCTCTCACTTCTGCAATAGATCTCTTTCGAAATTCGCTTTGTTTGATAAAATTAGCATTTTTTGTGCAGATTTGTGTCAAAATTTTGAGAGCATGTGTGATCACATAGTCGAAAAATTTTGGCACAAAGATGCCAAAAAAGGCAATTTTATAGTCGATTAAATTTAGATTGATATTTTATGGTTGCGCCAAAGCCCCGCGGTTTAATGATCACAAGTCGGTTAATATTAGAAATATTGATCAACTTGGGATCATTAAACCCCGGGTGCTTTCGCGTAACCAGAGGGTATCAATCT
>CAMAUB010000018.1 GCA_945861315.1 Chlamydia trachomatis | reverse complement strand
AGATTGATACCCTCTGGTTACGCGAAAGCACCCGGGGTTTAATGATCCCAAGTTGATCAATATTTCTAATATTAACCGACTTGGGATCATTAAACCGCGGGGCTTTGGCGCAACCATAAAATATCAATCTAAATTTAATCGACTATATTTATCTTTTATGGAAGCCAAAATGCCCTTTGGATATGGTGTGAGCTATGTTAAAAAAATTGTCCTGTACAGAGGGTTAATATGCTCTATGACTAGGTGGCTGTTGAGAAAAAGTGCTTATCAATGACCAATAGAGTTTTACAAGAATTCTAATAAACATCGCGAAGGTAGCGCCTTTCTGATTTTAAAAATTTTATATAATTACTTGGATTCTCTAATGAGTTATTTTGAATAATTTGTTTAAGTGTTTGCTCAACATCTTTTGCCATGCGCTTCGCATCGCCGCAAACGAAGAGATATGCTCCGTCTTGAAGCCACTGCCAAATTTCTTTTTGGTTTTCAAGCATTCTATCTTGAACATAAACTTTGTCCTTACTATCACGTGAGAAGGCGGTGCTAAGGCGTAATTTTCCTTGACTGACGTATGATTTCCATTCCTGTTCATAGTAAAAATCGAGGTTTTCTCGCTGTTCTCCAAAAAAGAGCCAATTTTGTCCGCAAGTGCGCTCTTGCATAAAGCCTCTAAAGGGAGCAACTCCTGTTCCGGGGCCAACCATAATGATTGGTTTATTGTGAGATTTTATTGGAAGGTAGAAGCCATCAGATTTGTGGTGATAAAAAGAGATGATAGGTTGGTTTAGCGGGGCTCTATGGCAAAGAAAATGGGAGCACGTTCCATAGGGAGTTGGATAACCAGGCTCATTGTTATTGATGGTAACAGTTAAGTCAGCTGTCTTACCCACCTGATTCATTGAGGATGCAATAGAGTAGAAGCGAGGAATCATTGGAGCTAGGTAGGAGCAAAAGTCTTGAGGAGTAAGCTCACAGGGAAGTAGAGAGATTAAGTAGTCAACTCTGTCTTTTCCAAGGCGTTCACAAAGTTTTTTTGGAGCACGTATGAGGTTAGCTTTTTTGAGAAGAAAATCGGCAAATGTATCCTCATCTGTAACCATTGTTTTCGCAGAGTGTGAAAAATGGTTGAGGATAGCCTCTACAAGAGCTGGATCATTATGGGGATAAACTGCAACACAATCGCCTACTGAGTAGGAAACATTTGTTGAAGAGAGATCGAGTTCAAGATGATATGTCTCTTTCTCAGATCCCTCTTTTGTGATCCTCTCCCTCCTTTTTATGGAGGCAAAGGCTATTTCATGACTCATAACAATTAAGCAGCTTTAATCTTAATATCCACACCAGCTGGCAAGGCGAGAGTTTTGAGAGCATCAATCGTCTTTCCTGTTGGATCAAGAATATCAATAAGGCGCTTATGTGTTCGTATTTCAAACTGCTCACGCGACTTTTTGTCAACGTGAGGAGAGCGCAAAACAGTATAAATTTCACGTCTTGTTGGTAGAGGAATCGGACCTACAACACGTGCACCTGTACGTTTAGCTGTCTCAACGATATCAGCAGTTGATCTGTCAATTTGTCTTTGATCAAACCCTTTCAATCTAATACGGATTTTTTGCTTTTGCTTTGTCATTATTTTTCCTATTTTTTCACAATTTCATCTTGAATCTTTTGAGGTACTCTAGCGAAGTAAGCAGGTTCCATCGTGGAAGTTGCGCGTCCAGAGCTCATAGATCTTAGCTGTGTTGTATAGCCAAACATTTCAGATAGCGGCACTTCTGCAGCGATCTTGACCATCTTTTTCGAACTCTCTTGACCCAAAATCTTACCACGTCTTTTGTTTAAGTCACCAATAACATCTCCCATGCTTTCTTCAGGAGTGATCACGTTGACTTTCATGATCGGCTCTAAGATAACTGGTTTTGCTTTTCGTGCAGCCTCTTTGACCGCTATTGAACCACAAATTTTAAAAGCCATCTCATTAGAGTCGACTTCATGATAAGATCCAAAAACAATTTCAACTTTAGTATCGACTAAACTATATCCAGCTAAAACTCCAGTAGTCAGTCCTTCTTCAATCCCTTTGATGACTGCAGGAATGTATTCTTTTGGAATTACGCCTCCAACAATCTTGCTGATAACTTCATTTCCTTTGCCAGGCTCATTTGGAGTGAGATCTAGGCAAACGTGTGCATATTGTCCACGTCCACCACTCTGCTTGATATACTTTGTTTCAGTTTTGCTGGGGATAGTGATTGTTTCTTTATAGGATACTTGAGGTTTTCCAACATTTGCTTCCACTTTAAATTCACGGATCATGCGATCTCGCAAAATATCGAGGTGAAGCTCACCCATACCTGAAATGATGGTTTGGCCAGTCTCTTCATTACTTGAAATACGGAAGGTTGGATCTTCTTCTGATAGTGCACTAAGCGCACCAGCTAACTTCTCTCGATCTGCTTTAGATTTTGGTTCAATCGCCATGTCAATAACAGGCTCAGGGAATTCCATTTTTTCTAATAAGATCTCTTCTTTCCCATCTTCGCAAAGAGTATCACCTGTTGTCGCGTACTTCAACCCAATACAAGCGGCAATGTCTCCTGTAAAGAACTCATCCTTATCTGTTCGATCATTTGCGTGCATTTGAAGTAATCTAGATACTCGCTCTTTTTTGTCTTTTGAAGTGTTGATCAGTGTCGTACCTTTTCTCAACATCCCTGAATAGATACGAACAAATGTAATTCGGCCAACATAAGGGTCACTCATAATCTTAAAGGCTAATGCAGCCAATGGCTCATCATCACTAGGAATGATTTGGACAGATTCACCGGTGTCGATATTCACTCCATGCACAGCACCACGATCTAGAGGAGATGGCATCCAATGAACAACAACGTCTAGTAGTTGCTGAACACCTTTGTTTTTGAAAGCTGAGCCGCAAACAACAGGATTAATTTTGTTAGCAATCACCCCTTTTCGAATAACACTATGAATTTCTTCAGGCGTTAGACTATCTGGAGCTTCAAGAACTTTTTGTAGAAATCCTTCGTTTGTCTCATCAATTGTTGCCAACTCTTCTAGAAGATGCATGCGCATTTGTTGACACTTCTCTTTTAGATCGTCTGGAATTTCAAGTTCATCCCATTTCGCTCCAAGTGTCTCATCATGGAAAATCAACGCTTTCATTTTAATGAGGTCAACCATTCCCACAAATTCACTCTCTGCACCGATTGGACATTGAGTTGCAATAGCATTAGCTCCAAGCTTTTCTCTCATAGACTCAACAGCTGCAAAGAAGTCAGCTCCCATGCGGTCCATCTTATTGACAAAAGCAATTCTTGGAACTTGGTACTTATCAGCTTGGCGCCAAACCGTTTCAGATTGAGGTTCCACTCCAGAAACGGCATCAAATACAGCGACTGCACCGTCTAAAACGCGTAAAGATCGCTCAACTTCAATAGTGAAGTCAACGTGACCGGGAGTGTCAATGATATTGATTTTTGAGTCTGCCCAGTAGACAGTTGTTGCAGCTGAGGTGATGGTGATCCCACGCTCTTGCTCTTGCTCCATCCAGTCCATTGTCGCGGCACCTTCGTGCACTTCACCGATGCGGTGTGTGCGTCCTGCATAGTAAAGAATGCGCTCAGTTGTCGTGGTTTTACCAGCATCAATGTGTGCCATGATGCCGATATTTCTAACTCTATCTAGACGATCTTCTTTAGACCTTGGCATTGATTCTCCTTACCATTTGTAGTGGGCAAACGCTTTGTTCGCTTCTGCCATGCGGTGTGTGTCATCTTTTTTCTTGATCGTAGCACCTTGATTATTGAAACAATCTGCAAGCTCCATTGCTAGACCATCGGGCATAGAGCGACCAACTTTAGATCTTGAATTTGCGATGATCCAACGCATTGCCATGGAGGTGCGTCTATCTTGTGGAATTTCAATTGGCACTTGATAGGTAGCTCCACCAATTCGACGAGATTTCACTTCTAAGGAAGGCTTTGCGTTCTCTAGGGCTGTTTCAAATGCCTCAACTGGATCTTCTACATTAACTTTTTTGGAAAGTTGGGTCAAAGCTTTATAAACAATTCCGCGTGCTGTTGACTTTTTACCGTGTTGCATGAGCTTATTAATGAATTTCGCCAAAACCTTACTTCCATAGACTGGATCTGGCTGAGTGAATCTCTTTTCTGCTCGTCTTCTTCTTGACATACTTTTCCTTTACTCAAAAATTTATTTACTTAGGACGCTTCGCTCCATAGTGAGATCTACTTTGTTTGCGATCTTTTACAGCAGCACAGTCCAAAGCTCCACGTACGATATGATAGCGAACACCAGGAAGATCTTTAACACGTCCTCCTCTGACAAGCACAATGCTGTGCTCCTGTAGGTTGTGCCCTTCTCCACCAATATAGGCAATGATTTCTTGCCCATTAGAGAGTCTAACCCACGCTACTTTACGTAGAGCTGAGTTCGGTTTCTTCGGTGTTTTGGTTTTAACTTGGATGCAGACTCCACGGCGCTGAGGACAGCGAGCGAGTGCTGGGGACTTATTACGTCGCTTTTTCTTATTTCGTCCTTCGCGGATCAATTGATTAATTGTTGGCATATCCTACTTCTCTAAATCAAAATTTCATGAAAAAGGGAAATCATAGTCGATATGTGGATTCTTGACAACGGATTCTTTTTTAACCTGAGTTTTGGGTTTATCCCGCAGATCTTCAGGGATCTTTCTCGATCTTTTTGCACTTTTTTGCCTCGAAAAGGGTACAAGACCCTTCCCTTCGGAAAAAATCCCAAAAATTTTCGAGAAATCTCCTCTGAAGATCTGCGGGATAAACCCAAAACTCAGGTTGTTTGGGTATAGTGAATTCAATTGAATCCACTATATTTTTCCTACTGAGAGGAGCAGAGCTTGACTTTTTCACGCAAAGAGGGCCATTTGTCCTCTTGGATTTCAGCGCCATATTGCTGGACTACTGCACTGCTTAGAAGCAGGCCAAGTTGAACGCACTGCAAAAGGGGAGCCTTATTAAGGAGGCCGTAGATGAATCCGCTAGCAAAAAGGTCGCCGCTACCAGTTGAATCGACAACCTCAGTTGGAATCGCTGCGTAGTGTGAAACCTCACCTTTCTGTCCAATCCAACAACCTTCAGCACCAACTTTTATGATGGTTAGGTCGCAATAATTTTTTAGAAAATCACACGCTTTTTCAGGATCAAAATGAGTCAAAGCATACGCTTCATCGCGCTCTAAAAAAAGAACATCCACATACTCATTCAAAATTCCATAGATGCGGTCGCGGTATTTTTCACCGTAAGTAGGATTGCAGAGATCAAATGTGATGAGAGCTCCCGCCTCTTTTGCCATTTCCATAGCTGTTTCGACATAGCTGCCGTTCATCAGGCGATAACCCTCTACATGAACGATATCAACACCCTCAAAATAACTTTTCTTGAGGTCTTTTGCCGTAATTTTTTTTTCAGATTCATTATAAACGCAAAAGGCGCGCTCTCCATCGGAGGTGACTAGGCTAACGATTTGAGCTGTGACTGTATTGCCTCGTGTACAAAGAGGTGTAATGCCAGATTTTTTAATAACGTCTAAGACAAGATCTCCCATATGATCAAGTCCCAAATTTCCAGTAATGGCTGTTTGAATTCCAAGCGCAGCTAGTCCTTTCATTGTATTGCAGGCGGGTCCTCCAGAAATCATGAGCGGGGGCTTGTATGTTGTATCTGTTGCAAGAGCTTGTGTAAATGTATGAAGATCACACTCTTTCCAACCACCTTTTGAAACTGCAAGGCGCCGCAAGCACGTTTCGTCGACCGACTGGATGTAGTCCATACATGGATTTCCAATTCCAAGAACCCTGTATTGAGCGAAGAGTGAAGGGGATAAAAGGAGAATACAAAAAACAAGACAGTACCTTAACATGCTTGAAAGATGCAAAATAAAAGGAATTTTTGCAAGTATGAAATTTAGCATTATTACTATCACATTTAATGCAGAAAAACATCTTGAGCAGACGCTTAAGTCTGTTGCTGAGCAAACTTATTCTGATGTTGAACACATTATTTGGGATGGAGGCAGCTGTGATCAAACTTTGGAGATTGCACGTCGCTACCCAGTAAAGATTTATGAGGGAAAAGATAGCGGCATTGCGGATGGCATGAATAAAGCAACTGAGTTTGCAACAGGTGACTATCTTATCCATCTTCATGCAGACGATCTGTTAGCTCATCCTCGTGTCTTGAGCTGTCTTTTCACAACTCTTTTGCAATATCGTACTATAGGTTGGCTCTATGGAAAAGCTTCTATTATCGATTGTGGTGGAAGCGTGATACGCCAAACTCCTTTTGAACCCTATAGTGCAAAGCGTCTTCGCAAATATAACTTTATTACCCATCCAGCTACAGTTGTTTCTCGCAAACTCTTTGAAGAGGTTGGAGGATTTAACCCAACTATCAAATATTGCATGGATTATGATCTTTGGTTGAGGCTAGCAAAAAAAAATATTCCTTTTTCTTTAGACATGCAGCTTGCTTGTTTTCGCGAACATGAAGGTTCTCTCTCAACAAGTCACCCTCGTGCTGTTAATGATGAGGTGTATCAAGTGCGCAATGGCTATGTTAAAAATTCACTTGAGCGCTGGCGCTCTTATCGTACTTGGAAAAAGCGGAATCTTAAATTCTCATTTTGAGTTAGGATGAGTATTATGAAGTTGATTAGAAAACTCTCTTTGCTTCTCAATGAAAGATTGCCTGGTAAACGGATCTACTATATCTATACTCACAAAAATGGTTATGATCGATTCAACCATGGCTTAAAGGCAAATACTGAGTTGAGCTACTGGCCCTATCTTGCACTGAAAAAAAAATTCCCACGCGTTACATTCCTTCGTCTTCAAGGAGAAAATCCAAAACGGATCGCCCAAATCACACCGAGTGATGTTGTTATCGGTCATTTTGGAGAGACTTATTTAGAAGCTTCAAAACGGACTAGAAAACTGATCTCGTTTTGTCCCTGGAACGGACATGAAGATCACTCAACTTCAATTTCTCCAGCATCTCTTTCTAAAGAGGTTGAGCTTGAGTTTTATGACAAGGCTGCAACTGTTATCCTACTTACCTCAGAGTTCAATAAAAAAACGTATTTTGAACAACCAGTTAACTTTTGGCACTCCTACTTCCAAAAGAAGCGTGTTACAATTGTTCATCAGCCCATAGATCTCTCTCTCTTCTCTCGGATCAAAACATCCTATACAACCTCTAACTTTCTCTATATTGGAAATACAAACCACATGAAATGTGTTCCAGATTCAATCCGCTTGGTCAAAAGCGTGAAACGCTCACTTCATACATTTGGAACAGGAGGAAGAAATATAAACCACCTTGATTCAAAACAAGTCGCACAGCTTCCAGCTCTTGCCGATTTTTTCATCCAACCGGGAATGTGGGAGTCGCAGTGTGTCTCTATTTTAGAGAGTGCTGCTCGTGGCTTTATCCCCATTGTCTCTCCAGATACAGGCTATCCCTATGAACATCCTTATTTGTTGCGCTATGGAGATTTTAATTATAATCATCAGATTATCAATAAGTTAGTTAAAACATCTCCTGAAGAGCGCAAAGAGCTTGCTGATCATCTTCATCTACAGCTTAGTCAAGATATCAATCATAACAACTGGAATCAATTAACAGATATTATAGTTAAAGAAGTTGATAGATTGTATTAATAATAAAAATTCCTCTATAATTAACTTATTAGAGGAATGTCTATGGTTATTGATTCAAAAACAAAATCTCTTGCCACCAAAATTATATCAAAAGAGGCTGTTATCGCTGTCATTGGGATGGGTTATGTTGGTCTATCTCTTTTAGAAGTCTTTGGAAAGGAAGGCTATCCGATCATTGGTCTTGAATGTGATGCAGAGAAAGTAGAAAATTTGAAGCAGGGGAAGAGCACGATGGGTTTTCTTCCATTAGATGATCTTTTCCCTCTTATTAGATATGGAAAATTTATTCCTACAACAGATCCAAATCTTCTAAAAGATGCTGATATTGTGATTATTAGCGTTCCGACAACTCTTGATGCACACAGACAACCAGATTTTGAACCGCTACGCAGTGTGTTTAAAGAGGTTGTACAGACACTCAAACAAGGTCAGCTCATTATTTTACAAAGTACAACCTATCCTGGAACAACAGAGGAGGAGCTTCTTCCTCAAATAAGCAGCAAGATGAAGGTGGGCGAAGAGGTTTTTGTGGGCTATGTCCCTGAAATTTCGGATATTGGAAATCCAAATCACACATTTTGCTCAGTCCCTCGGATTTTAGCTGGGGTTACTGCTGAGTGTTCAAAGATGATCAAGCTGCTTTACGAGACCATTGGATGCCAAACTTACGTCTGCCCAAGTACGCGGGTCGCTGAGGCGGCAAAGATCTATCAAAACACTTACAGGTTGATCAATATCTCTTTTGTTAATGAGATGAAAATTCTATTTGATCGGATGGGGATGAATATTTGGGACGTTATTGATGCTGCGTCCACAAAGCCATTTGGCTTTACACGTTTTGAGCCGGGTCCTGGTGTTGGAGGAGATTGCATTCCAATTGACCCCTTCTATCTAACATGGAAAGCGCGTGTCTCTGAAGGGCCTACCCAAATGATTGATGCAGCAGGCTACATCAATGACATGGCGCCTTATTATGTTGTAGATAAGACAATTGAAGGATTAGCTCAGTTTGGAAAAGCGATCAAAGGGGCGCGTTTGCTTCTCTTAGGTGTTGCTTTTAAGAAAGATGTGGATGATCCTCGCCACTCATCAGCTGTTAAAGTTTTAGAACTCGTGCAACATCGTGGAGCTCAAGTTGAGTATAATGATCCCTTTATCCCTTATCTCAAACAGTTTAACTTAAATTCAGTCTCATTAGAGCGACTTGGTGAATTTGATGCAGTGGTGATTGGCGTTGATCATACACAGTATAAATGGGACAAGATTTTAAAAAATAGTCAATTAGTCATCGACACACGCAATGTTGTGCGCGGTGATAAAGTGGTACGCGCATGAAGATTTTTGTGACTGGGGGAGCTGGATTTATTGGCTCTCATATCGTGGAAGAGCACCTTAAAAGGGGGCATGAAGTTTGGGTTATCGACAATCTTTCCACAGGTCAACTTAAAAACATTGAAGGATTTAAAAACCTGCGCTTTGATCAAGCAGAATTGGTTGGTTATCCAAAACTTAAGGATGCAGTTGAGTGGGCTGATCAAGTTTATCATGCGGCTGCTTCTTTAGGAATGAAGAATGTTGTAGCTTATCCAGTTAAAACTCTTCGCACTAATATCGATTCAACAACCGTATTGCTTGAAGCCATTGGGGATTCAAAGAAAAAACCTCACCTGCTTTTTACATCCACCTCTGGTGTTTACTGTCACTTACCACTACCACTGGCCGATGGCTATCATGAAGATAGTGATATCATTTTTCATTCAGGAGTTTATCAACAAGAGTGTTACTCTCTTGGAAAACTGGTTAATGAGGTTATGGCGCTGGGCCTTGCTGACACGAAAGGCTTTCTTTGCACAGTTGTTCGCCTATTCAATACAATTGGGCCACGTCAGACAGGAAAATATGGAATGGTTGCACCAAGATTTGTTCAGCAAGCACTAAAGGGGGAACCGCTTACTGTCTATGGAGATGGATTGCAATCACGCGCTTTTAACTCTGTGCATGATAGCGTGCATGTTATGATGCTTTTGATGGAGCATAAAGAGAGCTCAGGTCAGATCTATAATGTGGGTAATACAAGAACGACTACAATTCTTGATTTAGCAAAGCTCATCATTGAGCGAACCAAAAGCTGCTCAAAAATCCAATTTGTTTCCTATCAAGAAGCATTTGGATTTGATTTTCATGATGTCATGTGGCGCAAGCCTTGCCTTACAAAATTACACAAGCTGACGAATTATGAGCCTCATTACACTTTGGAGCAAACAATAGATGAGCTTATTGCTTTTTACCACGCTCGCCTTCAACTTTCATCGCTGTAAATCCAGACTTCTTCCATCCAGCCCACCAACTCTCTCGTGATTGAAAGATTTCAAAGAAAGCTTTTAGGCGCCACCAAAGGTAGAGTTGTCGAAATCCTAGATTTTCCATAAAGCTATAGAGAAACATTCGTTGTATGTCTTTGTAAGAGAAATATTTTTTGAAGCTAAGAACTTCAATTAGGCAGCAGTTGATGTTAATAATGAATGTAAAACCCCACGTGATTAGGAAAAAAAGAACATAATACCCCCAATCAAAAATCCCAAAACAGGCAGCAACTAGAATGGCTAAATAGCTAAGAGATTCAATGAGGGGTGCTAAAAATTCGACGAGAACCAAATAGGGAAAACTAACCATTCCAGCCCACCCATAGCGGGGATTGAAAAACATTCCTCGATGCTTCCAAACAACTTCCATCAAAGCAATTTGCCAACGTGTGCGTTGTTTTGCAAAGTCACGATAGTTTTCAGGAACCTCTGTCCAACAAACAGGCTGAGGAACATAAGAGGTTTTTGGGTTCATATGCCGAATGTAGCGTTCTCTTTTTGTATGTGTACACATCTCTAAGTCTTCGCCAAGAGTATTGGTATCAAAACCTTTAACAATAGTGCGGGCAAAATTAGTTCGATAAATAGAAAATGCTCCAGAGATGAGCATTCCTCCACCAAAGGGTTCAAATCCCATTCTTCCCATGTAAAATGCACGCAGATATTCAACTGCCTGGAGTCCTCCAAAGTAGGTTCTTGGGAAGTGAATTGATTCGATTCCACTCAAGCCAACTGTGCACCCATTGGCAACTCTAATTGCTGCTCCATAACCAGCATATTGAGGATTGATAATGATATGGCGCATGAGAAATGTCATATAATAATTATCGATCACCGTATCAGCATCAATGGTCAAAAAATAGTCGCTACTACACGCATTAATTCCTACATTGATCGCATCTGCACGTCCTCCATTCTCTTTATCAATCACAGTCAAGTTGGGATAGATAAGGCTATGATAGTAGCCTCGTACAGTAGCTGTTTTAATTGTTTCAATATAGCCGCGGTGGACATAGGTGAGCTTAAATGTAGACTTTAAAATTTCAAGCGACTTATCTGTCGACCCATCATTGACAATGATGATTTGCTTGCACCTGTAAGATAGGTTAAGTAGAGCTTGAATACAAAAGATGACATTTCCTTCTTCATTGTAGTTTGGAACAATAATGCCAATGGCGGGCACTGCTTCTGACTGCAACAGCTGATCAATGCGCTTATTTTCAAACTTTCGCATACGAAGAAAAATGGTAAAAAATGCATTGATCAAGAGAATAATATAAAACATATTCACCGCTGTGAAGTAGTAGATTACGGTGTCTTGATAGTTGTGAATGATCGTTTGTATCATGCTCTTCTTAGGGTAGTGTCAGCACAAAACGCGCAACTTCGTGTGCTTTGGGACTGATGTCAGCATCTTGTAGTTCTAGCACCTGGATCCCAGTTTTTCCATATTTAATCAAGGCAAATGCAGCGCTTAAGCGCACATTATAATTCGCATCATGAAGCATTTGAGACACTTTTTCAAAAGATTTTATATCTGCTAGCTCTCCAAGAGCTTCAACTGCTGCTGCTCGCACTTTTGGGGCAGGGTCGTTTAAAAGGAGTATGAGATCTTCTCGTGTTTCATCTGATTGAATGAGATGAAAAATTTTGGCAATCATCATCCGTACAGTTGCATTTTTAGACTGTATGTGCTTTTTAAGAAAAGGGTTAAGATTGCCATAATACCGGTGCATCATGATGTCGAGGCAGCAAATTTTTACACGATCGCTCTTTGTCTGCTCAAAAAGTTTAAGAAAGATATGGAAGTGTTCGTAGGGAGCGCGTAGAAGTGTTGTTCGATAGATAAAACGAGCAGTGGGAACTTCTCGCGCCATTTGACTGATTAAAACTGGAATCACCTCTGGCATTTTTAACCTCCCTAGTGCTTCGCTTGCGAGCATGCGAATTGAGTAGGTTTTATCGTGTAAAAGAGTGCGCATGGCGTTCAAGTCTTCAGGGAGCGGATTGAGCAAAAAAATTCTAATCACTGTATTTTTTGTGATCCACCTTCGAGATTTGACATGTTTACGCGCCCAAGGAAGCAGATAGTGCGTTGAAAGAGTGTGACAAATCTGATTCCAATTCTCATCTTGGAACTTCTCACTAAAATTTTCTAGAACATCAAGAAGTGGAAGAAACTCTAATGCCTCCTTTTTCCAGTTGATTAAGCCATACTCAGTTTGTCCTGTCAGTAGCTGGCTAAAAAGGCACTTTAAATGCGTTTCAATTTTGAGTCGATGCTTTTGAGAGCGCTCAAAAGAGAGCTTAAACCAGATAATCACAATGATACTGGTTAGGCAAATTCCATATTGTATGGCAGCATAAATTAAATAGAACTCTATTGATTTAATAACAACAACGCCTTTTGTAATAATATAGAAATGCTAAAGGGCTTTGTGATATAGTCAAGCGCCCCTAGTTTCAATCCTTCTAAAATGTCTTTTTCTGTTGATAATGAGGAGAGGAACATAGCCTTAATCTTTCCAGGAAATTTTTCTTGAATCAAGCGAAGCAATGTAAGCCCATCTAGGTCAGGCAAGATTCGGTCTAAGATCACAAGAGTATCGCCTTCAAGTTTTTCAAGCTTTGCAATGTAGTTGATAGCTTCTTCACCTGAGTGAAACTGATCAACAACAAATCCATGGTTTTGAAAGGCATAGACGACCACTTCGCAAAGATCTTTATCATCATCAACTAAGATAATGTGTTTTCGTTCAATCTCGGCTATATACGGTGTTAGGCGTTTAACAATGGTATGAGAGGAACCCTCTTCTTGTAGTTTTTGAAGCGCTTTTTCTGTCTCACCAATGACAATGCTTATTGATAGTTTTCCAACTGCAAATAAGGATGTTGCCGAACTCAAAGTGATTTTGATGTTTTCTCGCCCTGCAATGAGGATTCTTTTTTTAACTTCTGTATAAAAAGCATTGATGACAAATTCAATCTCTCCTCCAAGTAGATTAAGAAAGAGGATCCCAAAACTTCCATTGTCTAAATAGCCCACAAGGGAGCTTTTGATAAAGTACGATTTCACTGTCTCAGCGATTTGGATTAAAAGGTCTTTAAGTTCAAGGGGCGCTAAAAGAGAGTAGAGATTATCCCAAAAATCCAACTTGATGATTGTAAAGGCCGCGTGTATTCCAATTGAGCGTGCAAAAAGGTCATTCACTTTTGCATAAAAGTAGTCCTTTGGATAAAGCCCTGTTGTAGGATCTAGGCGCGCTTTTGATTGCAAAGAGGTGTGTCTTTGGACAAGGTTTAAGATGCGTGCTTGAAACATTGGAATATCAATAGGTTTGTGAACAATTTCATCACACTTTGCAGCATATGCCCACTGATCAAATTCTTCTCCAGTAACCACTGTGACAATAACGATAATCAGATTGCTAAAACGAATATCAGAGCGCAGGGTTTGTAGAAGCTCGCGGCCGTTGTAGCGAGGAAGATTGATATCCAAAAGAATTAAGTCAGGATCCACCTCTTCTAGTGTTCTAAGAAGACGTGTCTCATCTTGTAAGTAGTGTACACTCATTCCAAGTTGCTCTAAAGCGGTCAT